>CAZZEA010000074.1:0-4520 GCA_964652925.1 uncultured Candidatus Peribacteria bacterium
AATTATCATTTATACCATATTCTACTGCTTGGGATGCAAATCATGCCTATATGTATGTACCCAAAGTTATAGCAGAAAATCATTGAGTTTTACGGGGAAATATTTGAGTTGCTGCAACGCCTCCAGAACTTCGACACGGATTTATCACATTTTGGTTTAGTCTTATTTGAGCAATCAAATGATTTTGGCTAGGACCAGATACTGTTGCTGTTGCCATGAACTTTTTAAGTGGAATGTTTGTACTAATTCTTGGACTTGGAACAGTAAAAGAAATCATAAATTACTTTACCAGCAAAGAAACAACAGGTACAAAAATAGCATTTTATCTATGACGATTCCTTCTACTATTATGGTTGACAAGTGGAATGGGAGCATTTTTGGTTTTTGTAGACAACAAAACAGATCTTTGAGTAATGGCATTAACTATGCTAGGAATGTTATCTTGATTTATATTTCTTAATTACGACAAAGAGCATTCCAAAAGTAGTCACAAAGATACATTGAAATATATAGCAATCTCTTGAGTGTTTTTTGCTCTTGCCACAATGGCAAAACCAACAGCATTCATTGATATTGCCCTATTTGGATTACTCCTTGTTTCACTTCGAATAAACTCAATTATTGCCATCTGATTTTGAATAATTGTTGTCGGAGCAACTGGAATACTACAAATAGCAAACGCTAAAGATCTTATCAACCCAGAAACAGGAAAACGAGTTGCTCTTATATGAACAATAATAATAATTTTGGGAATACTGTATTGATATTCCAAAAAACAATTTAAGAATCTGAAAACAACACTGATTAATATTTGAATTTGGATTCTTGGTATAGTAATTTCATTGGTATTATTCAAATGAACACATCTTCTTTATACACAGATACAAAACAATGATTTCAGTGGAGAAAATTTTATAAAAGCATTGTTACTAGCTAATAGTGGAGATATTGCAACATTAGAAAGACAAACAACGATCGATCAACAAGAAAAAGCCAATCTTTCTCCAGAAGTATGTAAAATCATGAATTTTTCAGAGGAAGAACTAGAAAAGAACAAAAAAGAAGCTATCGTAGGAAACGAAGATGTGGGAAGATATGTAGGATACGGACAAAAAGAATTCATCAAAGGAAAAGGACTAAACATTTGATATTGAGTATTGAGATTGTTTTATCCACATGATAACACATGTTATTGATTAAATAAAGATGCAAAAATTCTTTGTAAAAATAATGATTTAGTTTTATCATTTAATATACCAGGATTAAAAGGCATCTTAGAACTATTAAATACAGACTCTAAAGCCTATGAGATATTAGAAAAAGCAATCAGAAATGCAGAAGAAAAATGACAAGTAAGCTCAATTGCCGAATATAGAGATGAAGCTTTAATGGTAAAACAATATTACGAAAATCATTCGATCAGAACCGAAAAATGAAAAATATTTGTACCATACAGATATATTATTCCATTAAATATTTCATTCAACTGGTCATTACAAAATCTAAGTAGTTATTATACAGATATTTGATTCATTTGGTTATTTACCATGGCTTTTATTATTTTGGGTCTAATATACTGATGCATCAGAAAAGACAAAGCTTTGATAAGTATAAGTAGCATAACAATACTTTGATGGACTATCTGGTGGATGATTTGATGAGGAATTCTTTGGTATTGATTGGGATTAGTGATCTGGACTATTCTTGCATCAATTATGTATATCAATGAACTTACGAATAATAGCAAAGATGATACAGATAAAAATATGTTATATTTCTTCTTGTTTTTGTTTGCCATATGGTGAATTATTCAATTATTTTTCAATTTTATTAGGATTTCATCTCAAGGTTCTTGATGACCATTTGCTTGGTACAAAATGAATACCGGTAAAAGAATAGAAATAGACAATAATCTCCAACAAAAAGAAAACATTATAACAAATTATAAGCGAAAAGATGTTTTTGATTTACAATTTCCTCATTACAACAAATTTATAGAACTTACAAAAAATAGATCAGATAATGACTGAGTAATGATAGCATGAACATATATTCAATATTTTCTTCACAATCAAAGAAATATAAAATGAGATGGTATGTTAGGACGATTTCGAGAAGAAATGTCTGATAATGATAGCTGTAAAACTGTTCACAGATTAAAAAATCAAAACATCAAGTACTTAGTTATTGATCCAAACATTTGAACAGTATGAATGGGAGAATGAAACGAAACATTATTTCACAGATTCTTTGCAAAACTCGATTTAGTAAGCTGAAATATAGAATCTCACGGCGTAATAAGTATGTTAATAAAAATGAAACAAGAATGATTCCTCAAATTAATAAATACAAACAATCTATGAACAAAATATGCTTTAGAAATTGAAGATAGCAAATTTAAAGAATATTTCTGACAAAATTCTTCAAATGAAGACTTGATACTATTTAGGTCAAAACTAGCTGTTGCAAGATACTTCCAAGATGTAAACAACTATATCAATTTTATAGCAAACATCTTTGTACAAAGAATAGAAAATTGAAAAGCTCTTTGAGATATAGCAGACGTATATGGGAAAATTATTGATGAAGAAAAATTGACAACAGCCACAAACAATTTATTATCTATTGGTCAAGTAACACCTCAAATATTACAATCAATAACACAAAATCTGACTCAAGACGAAAGATTGATTCTTAGACAATATATCAGTTTATATAATCTTAATAGAGCAAAAAACGAAAGATTACAAGAAGCAATAAATGATATTTTAGGACAAAGTTTATGATGAAGCAGCCAAATCATTGTCCTTGAAATATTATAAAATAAAATTTCACAAAAAGAATCCCCCAAAGGGATTCTCTTTCTTTTAGCAAAAAAAACAAAAATAGGGTTGACTTTTATCAAGAAATGTGTAAATTAACTATAACAAACAAAAGTAAAAACAAATAAAATATTAGATATATGAAGACAATAAAATTGTTTCTCATAATAGTGCTAGGCGCTATTATCTTCACATCATGTGAAAAAGACGACCCAGCTCCTACCCCTACGGAATGGGATAATCTATTAATTTCAATATCAAAAGATATGGAAGAGTACAACAAGTACCTTTCAGAAAATATCTTTAGGGAAATCCAAGACACAATGTTTATATACGATCCTGTAACAGGATTGATATCAATTGACCCTATAACAGGGTTGCCATTGCATAATGGGATCAACATTGTGTACAACGACTACGCAAACGCAAAACGCATGGCGGAAAGCTACACAGCAAATGCCATGTTGTTATTAGCTCAAAAAATTTGGGAATGGCAAGATGCTAATCCAAATAAGAGAGGCTCCTTTTCCTCATTTGTTTATGACAACTGCTTTATCGTCATTGAGAAAGTCGATGGAAAATCTCTCCAAGAGGACATCTCGACTTTGAACGAATTAGGAAAACTAATAATCCAATACCCGACAAAACCACCGGTAACCATAATCCGGGAAGAGTGTGTGCGGGTTACACCCAAAGCAAAAAAAGCCTCGATAATCCATCTTGAAAAAATGGTTATCGAAGGCGGTAAATAACTAACCAAAAAAGAGGGGGGAATAAGCCTCTCTTTTTAGTTTCAAAAAAATCTAAAACAATGAAGTCTGTTGCAGCATTATAAACTTTTTTCTCATTTCATCCAAAGTTTTTTCCACCGAAGAAAACTTTAAATCCTTTACCAAAACTTCTTTATATCTATCAAAATTAATTTCACATTTCAAATCTGATAATTTCGTAGAAAATTCTGGTATCATACAAAGATCAACTAATCACCTACTCATATATGCCATTTCACGATTATCTTGGAGTTTTTGTTTGAGATCTGGAGGGAGATCATCGAGATGAGCATAAATTTCATCCAATCATCCATACTTTTTTATCAGATCCGAAGCTTTCTTTGGACCGATTCCTGCTACTCCAGGAATATTATCTGAACTATCTCCTACCAACGAAAGATAATCCAGCATCAATGTCGGAGCAAACAAAAACTCCTGCATAAATTGCTTGGTATCCACACGATTGTTTTTCATAGGATCAACACAAAATACATTATGATCAAGTAGTTGTTTCAAATCCTTATCAGACGAATAAACATCTATAACCAAACCTGGATCAGCTTTATATACGTTTACCAAAGTAGCTATAATATCATCAGCTTCATATCCGGGAATAACCAAACTTGGTAGATTCATGTCTGTAATCATTTTTTGGGTAACAGGAATTTGTTGTTTAAAATCATCTTCCATCTTTTTACGATTCGCTTTATATTCCGCAAAAGATTCGTGTCTATGCGTTTTGGTTGGAGAATCCCAAGCAATCACAAAATAATCTGGTTTTTCTGATAATATTTTCAATATCATGCGAACGAATCCATATACAACATTGATATTGGTTCACTCTGAATTTGGCAATGGAGGAAACGCATAATAAGCCCTATAGAGAAATCCTGATCCATCTAAAACAAACAACTTTTTCATAACAAAA
>CAZZEA010000075.1:0-4472 GCA_964652925.1 uncultured Candidatus Peribacteria bacterium
GATGTTTAAAATATTCTATCACCAATGAATGAGTGAGCTTTAAAGAGGATCTTTGTAGTGTAAACACCAAGGACAACAAATCGTTTACTATTACCTTAAAACCATGAACTATACGATCTGATTGAACTCCCATTTCTGCTGAAGATATATTATTTACCTATCAAGATGTTATAATAAAAAATAAACGATGAATAAAATCTCTGTCTCCCTATAAAGATGTTGTTTTAGAAAAAGACTGAGATACTTCTTTCAAAGCAACGTTTCCAATAGCATCTGTTGACAACAAACTTTTCTTTACGCAATATATTCTTCCAAGCCATATATTAAAAGACTTTGATTTCCAAAGTTATAGAGATATTTTTTCTGTTCAGCCAATTTACACAAATTGCGCAAATATCGTTAAACAGACCTCAGATAAATTTAGTTTGATTTTTAATCTCATTAACTGTGGAGATACCAACTTAAATTTTTATCAGATCAAGAATTACCTTTCTTTTGATGAATTTAAATCAGGTATTGAAGAAAAAAAAACCTCTATCGTTGATGTTTATTTATGAGATGAAACCTTTCCTGGTTATGAACAACATAATATTTTGACAAACAGAATTATAACTGTTTTTTTCAATACCAGTTCTGATAAATTACGCGTGAGAACAAGAAGAGCTCTTTGATGATTAATAAAACGTAATTTTTATACTACGTGATATACAAATTATTTAGCAAAAAATTCTGATTGATTATTTGATACCTTTCTTTCAACGGGATTAAACATAAAAGATTACTTAAACACTAGTTATAATGAAGATGCTGTAATTAAGAAAGATCTTATAGATAGTTGAGTTCAACCACTAGCAAAAGAAATACATATTAAATGAGAAAACAAAAAATTCGTGTTTTATACAGAAAACGAAATAAACAAAACATCATTATCAATAACTTTTGATACAACGTATGAGAGAGTTGCTATGGAATATAACCAAAAATTAATTTCTGCAAATTCCTACTCAGTAAAAGACAAAAAAGCAGAATTCTCTATATGAACCAATGTAAAAAACTTTTGAACAGGTTTAAATAAATATACAATAGTTTGATGGAATAAAAACAAGAAAATAACGCTTGCTACTCTAGATGTATACAATGTTGTAGAACAAAAAACAAATCTTACTGGTAACATACAACCTATTTCAATAATCTACTATGATTCACCACTCTATAATGCTATAGAATTAAATCTCCAATCTATTTTTACTACATTTAATATTGGTAATCATTTTGTATTCGAGCGTATAAGTTCTTTGGAGGAGCTTGAATCTAGATTACTCTTGGGTAACTACGACATTATGATCAATACGATAGATATGTGATTAAAAAAAGATATTACCAAACTTTTTGCAACCGATAGCGCTATGAGAAATCCTTCTCAATATCAAAATACAAAACTCATATCACTGCTTCAACAATATACAACAAAACCATCTGACAGAATATTGAAAGAAATCAATGATATCTATTCAAAAGATATGCCTTTTGTTATCCTATGAAAAGCGTTTATTCCTATGCAAGTAAAAACTAGTGTTGCTGAAAAACTTTTTTGAACAGGCAATGAGTCATTAGAGCTTTACGATTATAACCGAAGAGATCTTATATATAAAAACATTACATTAGTAAATAATGTTCATATAGACAACAAAAAAGTTTGGAACTACAATAATTTTTCTCTCTTTATAAAAAATTCTCTTGGTTTAACCAATTCCACAATCCAAAGCAATAACTACGAAGAAAGTGAGTATTTTCCAAAAGACACTAGCGAATAAAATTTTGTTATTTATAGAAAAAAATGGTAGATATTATACAAATAATACAATTAATTATTATCCTCGCGATTTCTATAGGCTTGCACGAATACGCGCACGCTTATGTTTCCTATAGACTTGGAGATCCGACACCAAAGCTCCAATGAAGACTTACACCAAATCCATTGAAACATATAGATCCAATAGGATTTTTAATGATCTTTCTTATTCATTTTGGGTGGGGAAAACCAGTTCAAGTAAACCCTATGTACTACAAAAATCCTCGTTTAGGAGAATTGATGGTTGCTTTAGCTGGTCCTGCTACTAATTTAGTTTTAGCTTTTTTTGGTATACTGATACTTATAATTTCATCAAAAATAAGCTGACTTTGACTCCAATCAATTCTTAATCCAACTGACATTTATTTTTCTTTTTGGATATCTTTTTCTTTTATTAATATTGCTCTTGCTATTTTCAATCTACTCCCCATTCCTCCACTTGATGGTTTTAGATTGATAAAAATGATTTCTTGGAAATTCTGAGAGATGATAGAAAAATACACACTTTATATTTCAATTTTCTTTTTAATTCTGATTTTATGACCAGGAAGTGGTATTATTTGAGGCTTTCTTACCAATGTTAGTACTGTTATTTTCAACGTATTATTTATGATTTTGGGACAAGTATTTTATTAACTTCTTTGAATTTTAACCCCTATTTATTCAATCAACTAATTCTCTCGCAATAAAAGACAATAAAATTCATTTCTCATTAAAGCAATGTTGTTGTTACGATTCAATATCTTGTTAAAATTTAATTCCTGCTTTGGCTACTAATAATATTAATTTGGTAATGATTCATTTCTTTTGTCCGTCTTTTTTATTGCTCGAGTTATCGTGTCATAAAAGCTAATCTATTCTAAATACTAATTTTAAAATTAAATTTACATCCATGATAGAAAAATTACAAACTATAGAAAAAAATATCTTCAATTACAAGAACAGGTGATGGATCCTGCAATTATGAGTGATATGAAAAAATACGTTGCTCTCAATAAAGAAATTGCAAATCTCAAAGAAAGTTACGACCTTTCTGTTGCCTATATAAAATGTCACAATCAAATCAAAGAAGCTAAAGAAATTATTGAACATGAAACTGATGAAGAAGTGGTAGCTATGGCTCAAGAAGAATTAGAACAAGCTGAAAATCAGGTTGAAGAACTTGAAAAAAACATTAAAATTGCCTTATTGCCTAGAGATCCCAATGACGATAAAGATGTTTATCTTGAAATCAGACCAGCTGCCTGATGAGATGAAGCATGATTATTTGCTACAGAACTTTTGAAAATGTATCTCGGTTATGCAGATAGAAAATGATGGAAAACTGAAATTGTAGACGAACAATTATCTGATATTTGAGGAATCAAAGATGTTACAGTAAAAATAGCATGAGATCGTGTATATTCTCTGATGAAATTTGAAAGTGGTGTTCACAGAGTACAAAGAATTCCAGCAACAGAAAGCCAATGAAGAGTTCATACATCAACAGTTACTGTTGCTATTATGCCTGAAGCTGAAGACGTAGATATTGTTATTGATCCAAAAGATATAGAAATGGATACATATGCAGCTTCCTCTGCTTGATGACAAAATGCAAACAAAAACCAGACAGGAGTAAGAATTCATCATAAACCAAGCTGATTAATTGTAAATATCGGTGATAGCAAATCACAACTTCAAAATAAAGAAAAAGCTTTTGCTGTTTTAAAATCCAGACTCTATCAAATAGAATTAGATAAAAAAATGGAAAAAGAAAAAGCGCTTAGAGGAAACCAGATTGGAACTTGAGATAGATCAGAAAAAATCAGAACGTATAATTTTCCACAGGATAGAATTACCGACCATCGTATACACGAATCATGGTCAAATATACCAGTAATTCTTACAGGCGATCTTGACGATATTATGGAAAAAATGGTCCTTGAAAATCAAACAAGATTATTACAAGAAACCATGACAAAAGAATAATTTTCTATTTCTTATTGTTCTTTTCTATATAAGCAATAATTTCTTCTTGCGTAGTAAAATATTGTATTTTTACTAATTTATATGACATAAAACCTTTGTCGGTTTTATAAATTTTATATTCTTTACTATTTGTTGCAGCATACACTACTGGTGTTCGCGTTGTATCAACTTTATGATCCCAAACATCAATTCTTGGATTGTTTTTATCAATAAAGAACAATAAAGCATCTTTTGAACTAAATTCTTTTTTATTGCTCATTGTTGGTGAACTATATACTCATGCAGTTTCTGCAACTTCATACACCTTTCCATTTGGGGCTACATACATATTATCTCATAAATCTTTGTAATCTTCACTATCTTCATCATAACTCACAACGTGACAATCTCATGGGTTTTTGCTATCGATAAATCTAATTAGACTTTGACGAGTTGCAAAATATTGTCTAACTTTTAAATTTGATGATGTATATCATTTTTTTTCGTTGCTATAAATTATTGTATATTTTTTACAGTTTGGTGCAATATGAGTATTTTCACTTCATCATCATATTTCATTTAAATATTCCTCTACTAAGCTTTGTAAATAATCCAAATTACAATCATAATTAAAATCTTGCATGTCGTTTATCATGCTCTTCATTGTATTCAT
>CAZZEA010000076.1:0-4427 GCA_964652925.1 uncultured Candidatus Peribacteria bacterium
CCAATTTACTACTTTGTAATAAAGTGGTGCAATAGACTTGAAAATGTGCCATTTTTAGATTTTCTCTTTTATATATTTTTACTTACTATTGTCAATATCTATTACCCCCTTGCCACCATCTTAATAAAAACATCACTTGGTACATTTACGCTACCTATAGCTTTTAACTTTTTCTTACCCTCTTTTTGCTTTTCAAGAAGTTTTCTCTTTCTTGTCACATCTCCTCAATAACATTTCGCCAATACGTCCTTTTTCATCGCTGAAATGGTTTCACGAGCTATCATTTTGGTTCCAATACCTGCTTGGATAGGTATAGCGAACAAATGTTTGGGAATTAATTCTTTGAGTCTTTCAACTGCATCTCTTCCTTTGTAATACGAATTATCTCTATGAACCACCCAACTAAGTGCTTCAACTTTTTCGTTGTTGATAAAAATATCCAATTTTACTAAATCAGCTTCTTGATAATTTTTGAAATCATAATTCATCGTTGCATATCCTTTGGTTGCAGATTTCAATCTATCATAAAAATCAATAATCATTTCTCCCATTGGCAATTCATAATGTCGTACTACCCTTGTCGAATCAATATAATCCATATGTTTTAGTTTTCCTCTATATTCCTGACAAAGTTGCATAACATCTCCTGCATATTCCTGTGGCCCTACAATTTCAACATTTGCAATTGGCTCTCGAATTTCTTCGATAAGTCACTGTTCTATCATATCTGCACCTGATTTTACCACTAATCGTGGCTTAAGTTGTTGCTGAAGATCTGCAGGAATTTCATAAATAAATTGTTCTTCGTCATATTTTTCTTTGTCTTGGACTATTTGTTTCCAAAGTCCTGTTTTTATCAAATCTTGGATATTATTGCCAAGTTTAATTGTGTCCAAAGACAGATTTTTTGATTTTACCAAATATACTACGGTTGGAATAGTAAAAATCGTATCCATATTATATTCCCTTATCAATCTTTCTTTGATAATATCCATATGTAGCATTCCCAAAAAACCACATCTGAAACCAAATCCCAATGCTTTGGAACCTTCTAATTCGTATTCGATAGCACTATCATTGAGTGATAATTTTTCCAATGAATCTTTGAGTTTATCATAATCTGTTGAGTCTATCGGATATACTCCAGCATAGACAAATGGTTTTACTTTTTTAAATCCTGGAATTATACATTCTTGTTTTTTTATCCCAGACTTTAACGTTTCTTGAGTAACAATTGTATCTCAAATTTGTACTTCTCTTACTGATTTTTCTCAGGTCACAATATATCAAATCTGACCTTCTTTCAATAATTTATCTGATTTATAATCTGGGGTAAAATATCCAACTTCAGTCGGTGTTATACTATTTTCTGAATGGACTAAATGTAATGTATCTCCAGATTTTAATTGTCCATTTACAATTTTTACATAAGCAAGTACTCATTTATATGGATCATATACCGAATCAAAAATCAATGCTCTTGTGAGATTTGGTGTATTTTCTTTTTCTTCGTTATTTACTGTTCGATATTTTTTCGGGTGAGATAATTTAAATCTTTGAGGATCTTGAATTCTTTCTATAATTGCATCTAGTACCAAATCTACATTTTCTCATGTTTTCCCTGATACTTTGATAATTTCAGATGCATCAATTCAGATTACATTTTCTAATTCTTTGGCTACTCTTTCTGGATTGGCTGCTGGAAGGTCGATTTTATTGAGTACGGGAATTATGGTTAGATTTTGATCTATTGCTTGATAAAGCACAGATAAGGTTTGAGCTTGGATTCCTTGCGAAGCATCTACGAGCAAAATTGCTCCTTCTACTGCGGCAAGCGAACGAGATACTTCGTATTGAAAATCTACATGTCCTGGAGTATCAATAAGATTAAGTTCTACTCCTTTTCGTTGCATTCTGGCAGGAGTAAGTTTGATTGTTATTCCTCTTTCTTGTTCTATATCCATACGGTCAAGAACTTGATTATGATCAAGTTTTCTAATAGTTCAGGTAATTTCTAGCATTCTGTCTGCTAGAGTAGATTTTCCATGATCAATGTGGGCAATAATACAGAAGTTACGTATATTCATTACAATCAATTTAGAATTAGTGATTTAAAATGTATGGTTAAATAGTTACGATTTTGCTAGGAAAAAGCAAGATAATAGAAAAGCCCCAAAGAAAAAGGGGCTTACTATTATGATGCCATAAGTACTATCCTATCATATTTCTTCATAATAGGACCGTTTAACTTTTGCTTATCCATAGAAATACAAAACATTTTCCATAAATGATCTTCATCCCAAACTTCATTTGCTCGAAATTCAGTAAGGGCGTTTATTACCAATACATACTTTTCGATCTTTTCAATGGTTTTTTTCCTATGCTGACGTGCAGAATTTTTTCTATCAAAATTTCCCGCTGTAACAAGGAGATTATTAAATAACCTTGAAGAAACCCATAATAAATTATCAGTGAAAAAAACTTTTTTCATCTGACTGTAGACAAAGAGTACTCTTTCCAAGAGAAAATAAAATTCTCTTCGGGTAAAGTTTCTTGATTGAAGAAATACTAAAAGTTCTTCGGGGGTATGGAATCCCAATATTTTTTTCTTCAAATCATCTCCTTTCAAAGGAGGAATCTTTCGTTTACTTATTGTAAACCCATAAAGATTTGTTTGTGTTTCAGATACTGCTTTCATTTTTTTAGTTTTTTTTGTTTTTTCCTGCATTTTTATACAAAAATCCTTGGAAAAATCAATAATAAAAGTCACTAAACTAGGGACTTCTTTCAATGAATATCTTGAAATTTTTTGATTAACTGATTTTCTTTCATAGTATGTACTTCCAGAAAATAAGAAGATAGTGATTGACCTTCATACTTTATAGTAGAATCAACTACCACAGCAAAAGAATTTATTACTTCCAGTAAGTTAATTACCTTACTCTTATCTAAAACAAATTTGTCTGCTTTTCTAGATATAATATGCAATAGAACCGTTAATTTTACAGTTTCTATGACCGAGTAATGTTCATGAATAACAAGACCAATAACTCTTATAATTTTTTGCATAAAGTTATAAAAATCTAGAATATTCATTGTATCATTTTTAAACTTTTGTTTAGCATAGATGAAAATATCATCTAAGGATTTTAGCTCTTCCATTTTTTTTGTGGAAAAATTATCATAATTATTGCACCATTACGTAAGTAGAATATAATTAGTAACTTTACTTACTAAATAATGGTTTAAAATGGCTTGTAGAATAACTTCTCGAGAGAGAAAAAGGATTAAAACACTGAGAGAAAAGAAAAAATTCTCTCGACGTAAAATTGGAGATATACTCTGAAGAGATCACACAGTGTTGATGAAAGAATACAAACAAACCCTAAAAAAATCTAAATTATGGAAAGAAAAACTGTATCACCATTCTCAGATGAAGAACTAGAGATCTTTCGTTTGAAAATTGTTGAAATCCAACAGAATGCAAACAACAATATCTCTATGTATCAACAATTAGAAGAGAGAGAAGAGGTTAAAGGCAGCGATAGGGCTATAAACACCTGTCTCGATAACAACAGTATTGTTTCAACCAGGGCTATTAAGAGAGCAAAAGAAACCCTAGATGAGTGCGATAAAGCATTGAACAGAATAAAAAACAAAAGATTTGGCTTCTGTTCTAGAACTGGAGAGGTAATACCCAAAGAGAAACTCTCTAAAAACCCTCTTTTAACAGAAAATATTATTGGAAAATAAGAAAAAGAACCACACTAAGCAACTCTTTGGCGTGGTTTTTGCTTACATAATTTTACATCTGTCCTATAATCCGTTTAATAACTTCTGCCATATTGGTTTTGGTGATTTTTTCTGGATATGTTTGTAAAATTGATTTAATTTTATCACTATCATATCCAAATCATTTCAATGATTTTACAATATCTTTGTACAGTTTTTGATCAATATCCATTTTTTGGACATCATCCAAATCAAAATTCCCCTTCATTTCAAGCAATATTTTCTTTGCAGTTTTTGGTCAAATTCCTGGAATTGATTGAAAAAACTTCACATCCAACGTTTTGATTGCGTTTTGTAAGTGCTCTTTTGGCAATTGAACGATTTGAAATGCTGTTTTTGTTCAAATTCCATTTATTTTGAGCATATCTTCAAATGCATTTTTCTGAATTACCTCGTCAAAAGCAAAATACACTATAGTTTTCTTGTTATCATCCAAATGTGGATATATAAAAAATTCTCAATCTGATTTTTTTCATAGATAATTTGCTTCAATTCATACTTGTTGATTTTGAACATAAGTTTTGTTTCAATAATGATGTATTTTTCCCACAAAATAATGGAACATGATTTAATTTTATATTATAAAATATAGGTTGTAAAGTCATAAAGCCTTTAGTCATCGAGTCTAAGTTCTA
>CAZZEA010000077.1:0-4384 GCA_964652925.1 uncultured Candidatus Peribacteria bacterium
GATGCAAAAGCTATGTGAGATCTTTCGGAAAACTTTGAGTATAAATCTGCATTAGAAGATAAAGATTTTGTACAAACAAGAATGAATGAAATAGAGGAGTTGATTCATAATGTTGAGATAATTCAAGAAGAAAAAAAATCTTCTAAAAAATCCGATAAGATTGTGGATTATTGATCAAGAATAACTTTTCTTGTAGAAGGAGATAAAGAATACACCGCTGATGTTGTTGGTACATGAGAAGCCGGTTTAGAAGGAAAAGATCTTAAAATCTCTTTGGAATCTCCTTTGTGATTAGCTATCAAATGAAAGAAAATTTGAGAAATCGGAAAAATGAAATTAGCTACTGGTAGAATAGATGTGAAAGTTGTAAATATTGAGTAAAATATATTCTTATAAAAAAGCTTCTCTAGAGAAGCTTTTTTTATTTGCTTATTATTTGTGTTTGAATTATATTCCATTCATTTCGCATATCAAAGGTTACTTTACATTTGTTTTTGCTTGATTTTGGCTCGAAAACTATATGAATCTGGTTATCATCTTCGTATTGAAGATAATTTGTGTCAAATTTTTGTATTTTTTCTCAATTTTGTTCACAAGCTTCTTTGATTTTTTCTATTTTATTTTCCAAAACAAAGTTTTTATCTACAATTCTGATAATATTGGAAAGTTCTAACATATTAGCTTCTTCGATTTCTTTGAATATATATCCAAACATTGTTCAATCAAAAACCGTTCGTAGTCCAGTACCGTGTTTATAATATGTGTATCATCGATATGAGTCGAAATTTTCTTTTTGTGTCGCTCAGTAATCTTCGATTAAATAGTTACAATCTTTTTGTCTAAGTACTCTATTACATAAAAAGCGCTCTATATTAGATATTTTTTCTTCTTTATAAAAGATTTGAATCTCTTTGTTTGCTTTTTTTGCGGAAAGATCAGGTTGATTTGTAAAATCTAGGTATAGCAGATCTTTCACAAAGAAATATGTATTGTTTTTTATAATAAGGTTTTGCTTTGGGAATTTTAACGAAGAAACGTCTATTATTGGATTGCCTTTTTTTGTATCTATGATTTCTCAATAAATTTCTAACTCTCACGTAAATTTATTTATATTTATATTACTGCTTTTGAGAAAAATAGTATCTCCTTTTTTATTGGTTATTTTGTGGGTATAAAGGGGAAAATTGTTCTCAGCAGCTATCTCTCAATAAAAACTTATTGATTTTCAAATATCAAAACTGGTTTCTTTATTTATATCCGAAATTTCTGTATATATGAAATCGGAAACTTTTGAGACAATAATGATTCAAATAATCATTGAAAATATAATAATTAGTGTTTTTTTGATATTTCTTTTCTTGTGAAAAGTTCTTATGACCATAAGACAATCTATTGAATAAATATACTATATATAACAAATAGTATAACTGTTATAACCATAAATTTCAAAAACAGCAACGTTTAATATACATATTTTAAAATGAAAAGCAAGTTTAATGAATTAAACCAGTTTACCATTGTCTAAATGTATTATTTTATCTGCATATTGTATTATGTTCTCATCGTGTTCTATCATTAAAATAGTATCTCCTTTGTTTAAAAATTCCCTGATAACTTTGAGAAGTTTTTCTATATCAGCCATGTGAAGTCCGACTGTTGGTTCATCTAAGAAATAAAGAGAATGTCCTTTGTATGATTTGAGAAGATGTTTGACAAGTTTTACTCTTTGGCTCTCTCATCCTGAGAGCGTATGCGCTGGCTGTCCCATTTTGAGGTAGCCAAGACCAATATCTTTCATTAGAGCTAAGTCTTCTTTGATGTTATCAATTTCCTTAAAAAATTCTAAAGCATCATCAACGTACATTTCCAATACTTCAGCTATGCTTTTTCATTTCCATTTGATATCTAAAATTTCGTTTTTGTATCTTTTTCATTTACAGAGATCACAGGGGATGTAGGTGTCCGGAAGGAATTGAAGTTCAACTTTTTTGTATCCATATCCGTCGCAGGCTGTGCAAGCTCATTTGTTGGAGTTGAAGCTAAAATAACTTGCATTGAATCAGAGATATTTACTTTCGGTGGTCCCTGCATAAAGCTGTCTTATGTGATCGAAGGTTCTAATGAAGGTAGCAGGGCACGAACGAGGTGTTTTGCCGATGCTGGTCTGATCAACGTAAATGACGTTTTTGACTTCTTCGTGCCCTGTGATCGTATCAACTGCCAAGTCTTTGTAAAACTCTTGCAATGCGAGGTTTTCGTAGTGCTCGTATTCCTGTTTGTGAAGCACAGGAGCAGCCAGGATTTCTTGTCGATTTCGACCTTTTTTGAGTAATTGCAGCCTAATGTAGCTCTGAACAAACTTCGTTTTTTCATCAAGAAATCTAAAAAGGGTAGTATACATCAAGGTGGTTTTTCCTGCTCCCGAAGGGCCTGTAATTACGGTAAAACTTCCTAAATTGATATCTACTGACACATCTTGAAGATTGTATTTGCTAGCTTTTCTGATATGGATTTTTTTGTTGCTTGGATGATGTTCAAAATCGATATGAATTTTCTTTTTCCCTGTGATATATTGGGCAGTCAATGTGTTTGATTTGAGAAATTCACTATAAGGACCACTAAATAATAAGTTCCCTCCAAAATCTCCTGCACCTGGTCCTATTTCAACTACTCGATCTGAAGCTTTGATAAATTCCTCATTGTGTTCTACAACGATAATGGTATTGCCCATATCTTTGAGTTTCTTGATAGAATTGATGACTCTTTCTATTTCTTTATTATCAAGTCCAATTGTTGGTTCATCGAGCACATAGATAATTCCTGTCAATTTATTTCAAAGTTGTTTTGCAAGCCTGAGTCTTTGAATTTCTCCTCCAGAAAGGGTGTCAATTCCTCTGTTGAGAGTTAGATATCCTAGTCCTAATTCTCCGATAGTTTGTGCTCTATCTATTAATGGATTGCTAATTCTCTGGACAAGTGTTGTATCTTTTTTACTTGTTTCTTTGTAGGTTGTGAGAATAGTAACTAATTCGTTGAGTGGAAATTTTTGTAGATCAGCAATATTATATTTATGTAATTCTGAATTATTTTTTAATAGTCAGACTTTTGTTGTTGGTTGTATAGAAATAAATACATTTAGACTTTCCTTTTTTAGTCTGTCTCCATGACATTCTGGACAGGTTCTCATATCCAACATTGCTTGAAAATCAACGGTGAGAAGTCCTTTTGCATATTGATCTTTGATAATTTCTTCGATTCCTTTATAATTTATACTCATAAATTTTGCGTTGTATTGAATTCTTAGCAGTTCATTATCTCCAAATAAAACTACGTGCTGAAACCATTCTGGTAAATCTTTCCAGAACTTATCTGGATCTATGCTGTATTTTTGTGCGAGTTTTTGGAGAATTCCTTGTCCAAGATTTGAGTCTCTCCAAGGCAGAATTGCTTTGTTATAAGGGCTTTCGGGATCAAGAATTTTATCCATATCTACTTGTAAGATTTCACCGATTCAAAGGCAGTTTGCACATGCTCATTCTTGGCGGTTTGGTGAAAAATGTTGAGTTGTAAACTCTGGATAGGTGATGTTACATTCGGCACAATACATTTTGTCGGTATATCGTCTGATTTCTTGTTGTTCGTGTTCGGCACAAAAAATTCCAAATTTTTTGGTTTCGTTGAGAATCTTGATAACATCTTCTTTGATTCTTGGAATTTTGATATCTTCTATGGTGATACGATCGTAGATTCCATAGATATTGAGCGGAAAATAATTGTCTGGAACGTTTGGTGTTTCCAAATAAAAATATTCGATAGGTTCTAAATCTTCCTGTTGTTTGGTAGGCTTTGCTTTCTTTGCTTTGATTTTTGTGGCATTTGCTATAGTTTCGCTAATTTCTTCGGTCTGTTGTTTTTTATTGACGATAAGATATCTGGTAAATCCTTTTCCTTTTTCTACGCGGTTTCTATTTTTCTTTACAAATTCAGCAAGTTCTGTTTTGGTTTCAAAGCTTCCTGATTCTTGGAGGAGGTATATTTTTTTGTTGGTAAAATCGTTTTGGATTTCTGTAATAATTTGTTCTATGGTTTGGGGTTTTATTTCTTTGTGGCAACTATAACAATACGGTTCTCCAAGTTTTGCAAAAAGAAGTCTGAGATAATCATCTATTTCGGTGAGGGTTCCTACGCTACTTCTTGAGTTTCCTGTTTTTTTGTTTTGTTCGATAGCGATAGCCGGGGATAATCAGGTACAATGGTCTATTTCTGGTCTTTCTCCTAAATTGAAAAATTGTCTAAGATAGCTGGAAAGTGACTCGATATATCTAAATTGTCCTTCTTTGTAAATAGTATCGAATGCCAAGGACGATTTTCCTGATCAAGAAAC
>CAZZEA010000078.1:0-4330 GCA_964652925.1 uncultured Candidatus Peribacteria bacterium
AAATCTGATTTATGAATTATTTATCAATAGAACATTACCAGATTTATCAGAAACATGAAAAGAACTGCAAACCAAACGAGAATGAAATTATCTTGGTATAAATGAAGAGCGAAACCTAAAATTCGATTGAGATTTTCATCGTAAAAGATTGATAGAATGATTTTCTCGTATGGTGAAAGAATGACACCTAGATATGGTTGTAACAAAACTCAAAGAAAATAATATTCCTGTTGAATTACTATTTTTAGCAATTGCAGAATCATATCGAGAAGCCGATATTGTATCTCCAGCACAAGCAAAATGATTTTGGCAATTTATTGATGAGTCTGCAAAAACATTTTGAGCTATTGATAAAAATGGCATTGACTTTCGCTCGGATCCAGAAATAAGCACAGATGCAGCCATAAGACACCTCAGAGATAATTATGATATGGTAGAGAAATGGTCAAAAGAAATAGGAATAACAACAAATAATGAAAATAAACGAATGTTTGCAATGTATATGTATAATTGATGACCAAAACTTGTAAAAAAAGCATTTATTGAAAGTAAATGAGATGCAAATTTGTATCCTTCTTTTCAAAAAAGTAATGAAAATAAAAATTATGTTCCCCGTGTATTAGCGATTAGAAATGTTCTTTACGAATTAGGGAAAAGATATAATTTTAATATAGATGAAATGGAACATTACCGACTTGTAGAATGTTGTTATAGAAAGTCGCTATCAGAAATTATGATTGAAAATTATTATTGAAATAAAAAAGAATTGGTTTATGAATTGCAATGTGAAGAAATAACCAAAATAGTAAATCAATTAGATTCTGATTATCAAAAATGATTTATATCTTATGAAAAATATTTGGAAAAAACTCGAGAGATGGAATCTGAAATGATTACCATACAAATACTGCATGAATAAAAAAAATCTCCATTTCTGGAAATTTTTGATTGAATTTAGGCGCACTGGGATTCGAACCCAGGACCTCTCCCTTAAGAGGGGATTGCTCTAGCCAGCTGAGCTATGCACCCATAATTTTATGCGGATGTTACTATAGATAAATAGATTGAAATTTCAAGGTAAAACGAGCTAGTACTTTTTTTGTATTTAAGGTTGACATTAATTATAAAAAGACTATACCCGCTGAACTAAAAAACAACGAAATGTATCAACACAGGACAGAGTACACGAGGCAAATTCTTATCTCTAGATGTAAATTCTCTCAGGAGGATAGTTCTAACATATCCTTTGCTTTAGAAAATTTATCGTCTGAGAATTGTCCTATTCCTCTTATTGAGTTTGAGGAGTATGAACGCATTCCCAGTGGTATTTCCAAAAAAGGAATCGAGGGAATAAAGGAATATTTTTTTTCTAAAGAAGCATATTATATATGCTTTACAGGCGTTTCTCGAGAAGCTATACATGTATAATGTATGGCTTTTTCTTTTCTTGAAAAGGATTTACGTTTTCGTATACTTTGTTTCGTTTAGATTTTTGTATATTTTGGATGTTTTCTTTTTCTAATATACCTTATTTAGCAAAACAATACGCTTTTATTCAAAAAAAACTAAAAACAAAAAGCGCTGTTTTTTTGGTTGGTGGTTGTGTGAGAAACTTACTTCTTACTATAGAGCAACGTCCAACAGATATTGATATTACTTTACAGGGCAATCCATTGGAAATATACAAACATAGCAACAAAATCTGACTTTCCCATTTTATGACTGAAAAATTTGGGACAATTACTTTTATCAAAAAAGGAAAAATAGATATTCAATATGAAATAACTCCTCTTCGTACAGAGTCATGATATCAAGATTTTCGTCATCCTGGAGAAATTAATCGAAGCAACAATATTTTACTCGATGCGAAAAGAAGAGATTTCACAATAAATTCCTTGTATTTTTTTGCAGATACAAACAAAAAACCAACTAAAACGAATTACACCATTCAAGAAAAAGAAGTGTTTTCTGAACTAAAAAGCAATGGTATTGTAGCAATAAACAATATTCTTATTATCCAAAACCATGAAATCATCACTACCCTCTTTGAAGATGGCATATATCACAAAGAAAAATTAACTGGTATTGTTCAAAAATATGCCCTTGGAAATGAATCAGAATTTATGTATTTTATTATAGATCCCAACAAAGGAATCCAAGATCTTTTCGACAGAACGTTGCGTGCTGTGGGTGATCCTGATCATAGATTTCAAGAAGATGCTTTGAGATTGCTTAGAGCTTTGAGATTTGTAAATGTACTCAATCATCAATTAAAGAAAAAACAAACTGATGCTACTTTGTTTGATTTTGATAAGCCGACATGGAATACCCTCAAAAAAAACCATCATCTTATCGAAAATATCGCTAAAGAAAGGATAAAAGATGAAATTATAAAAATATTTAGCAAGTGAGATCCTTTTGGATTTGTAGCATTGCTTGATGAATCTCGTATGCTACAGATAATTTTTCCTGCTCTTTATGCAACAAAATATATTCATCAACCCGTAAGATTTCATCCATTTGATGTTTATACTCATACACTTCTTACTTTATATGAATTACAAAAAATTAACTGTGACTATTTAGTAAGGTTGGCTATGCTCTATCATGATGTAGGGAAAGTTGTACAATTTTCAGCATATAAAGATGAATTAAGTAAAGATGAAATTAGATCAATTCTCTCTGGCCCATTAAACCATAGAAAATGATGACCAGAGTTGGTAAGAAAAGACTTTTCCTCACTCGGTTTCTCAAATAGAGAAATCGATTTAATTGCGTGGTATGTTGCTAATCACCATAAACCAGAAGAGATTTTGGATGGCGAAGATCTCGAACAACGCAAAAAGAAACTTAGAAAGTTTTTATCCGAAAGCTGATATCAACAAGTTGAAAACATATTAGACATTACTATGGCTGATAGACGCGGTCAATATAATCCTTTGCAAAACAATTCAGATCTCAAAGATGTAGTTATATTGAGGGAGCTCCTCAAACAAATTCACAAAGAAGAATGACAATTTACAATAAAACAATTGGCTGTTGATTGAGAAATGGTTATGAAACACTTTGATCTTGAACCGTCAAAACTTATTTGAGAACTTTTACAACAATGATTTGATCGAGTACTTACGGATATCAAAACAAGAAATAACAAAAAAGAAATTCTTACATATCTTACCGGATATCTCAAAAATAGAAAATCAGATTAATTATCTACTTTTTAACTATTAATTTTTAACTTGAAATCATGGACCCCTTATCGATTATTTTATTTTTGTTTTTGTTTGCCTTATCTGCATTTTTTTCATGAAGCGAAATAGCTCTCATGTCTTTGGCTAATCATAAAATTGATTCATTTGTAAAACAGAGGAAACCTGGCGCTAAAAGCCTTAAACTACTTAGAAGTAATTCAGATAGACTTCTTATAACGATTCTTATTGGAAATAATTTGGTAAATGTTACGACTGCCTCATTAGCAACCAAAATAAGCATAGATATCGCTAATGCATCTGAAGCAGAACAAAGCTTGGCAATTTGAATATCCACATGAGTTATTACCTTATTACTTTTACTGTTCTGAGAAATTTTTCCAAAAACAATAGCAACTCGTTATGCTGAAAAGATCTCTTTGAATGTCGCTCAAACATATGTTATTCTTTGAAAAATACTCTATCCGATTGTTGTATGAGTTGAATATCTTATGAACCTTTTCCAAAAAAAACAAAAGAAACCGCACATTATCACTGATGAAGAATTAGAATCTTTTATAGAAATGGGTAATAAAGCTGGGATTTTTGAAAAATGAGAATATGAAAAAATCAAAAACATGCTTGATTTCTATGAAATCACCGCTCAGGAAGTAATGACTCCTAGAATAAAGATGGAAGCTTTGCCTGATACGTTAACAATAAATAAAGCCAAAGAAAAAATTCTAAAATTCTCTCACTCTCGTATTCCTGTTTACCAAGAAACGATAGATACTATTGATTCTTTTGTAACTCTTAGAGAATTATTAATTGCAGAAAAAAAGTGATTTTGAGATAAAAAACTGAAAGAGTTAGAACTTTCTGATATTATTAAAGTACCATTGACAAAAACCATTCATCTTATTCTTGATCAATTCAAAAAAACTCGTAGTCATATTGCAGCAGTTATTGATGAATATTGATGAGTTGCTGGTTTGATAACTTTGGAAGATGTGGTAGAAGAAGTTTTTGGGGAGATTATGGATGAAATAGATAAGGAAACGATTTCCATCAAACAAGAATGATTGGCATATATTTTCCAATCACATCTAACTATGGATGAATTCTTGGAAGAAATAGGACTT
>CAZZEA010000079.1:0-4326 GCA_964652925.1 uncultured Candidatus Peribacteria bacterium
ATTTTTGAAAAAAATCAATGATATTTTGTATTACAAGAATGATCTTGTAATTGAAGAATTATAGGTGGTAATTTAGAATGCTTATGTGTATTAATGGGAACTACTTATCTTCCTAAAATAGAAGAAGATAGTATTCTTTTTATAGAACAAGATTCTGAATGAAATGCTCCAAGATTTATTAGACGGTTAGAACAAATCTTTCAATCGGATTTTTCAAAACATATTAAATGAATAGTTATTGGAAAATTTCAAAAAACTAATAACATTTCTTTACAACAACTTAAAAACATTATTAATACACAAAAAAAAATACAAAATATACCAATTATTGCTAATATTAATTTTTGACATACAATGCCTATTTTTACGTTTCCAATTTGATGAACTTGATCATTTTCTGCGTATAACAATAAGGTAACTATTTCTATTTTAAATCATTAAATAATGATATGGAAAGATATAGAGAATCAATAGATAAAGAAGTATTAAACGATTTTTGATGAAAAAAAATGAAATCGAAAATGTTTTAAAAGTAAATTCTTATTGAAGAAATAAACTTAATATATGAGAAAAGAAGGAAATATATAATTATATTGCAAATGCTTTTTGTGATTTCTTTATATCTCAATGATATGTTAACGAAGAACCAGTATCTATTAATTCTGGGATTGATAACAGTGTTTATTTTATATGAGCTCCTACAAGCGTATTGAAACCTTATTTATTAACATGAACTATACCTAACAAATGAATTTGTATGCAACAACCTTCTCTTAGAACCCATAACGCAAAGAAATTAAAAGATGATATACCTATTAGATGGTGATCAACTTTCACTGGTATTTCTTGTATGAGTAATTATTCAGATGGAAAACTATTATTATCAAATACTATAAAGTTTTTACTAACAATTTTAAAAATTCCATTAGAAAATATTGCAATTAATATCAGTTCAAAAGATGAAGATTTACAAAAATTATTAGAATCTATTTGAAATCCTATTCCATTAGTTTTTGATACAAAAGATAAAAAATATTATACTCATCAATATTGATTAGGAGATATTACTTGAAGAAATTTTAATTTTGTTCTAAAAGATGAAAATACATGATTATTTAATGATATTGGAAATTATATTATTATAGAAGATAGTAATCAAAAATATTGAATCGAATCTTGATTTGGAAATAGTGTTATTATGAAAGAATTATATTCTCTAAACCACATTTTAGACACTTCTATCATATCAGATTTAATCCCATGAGATTCTATACCACATAGAAAACTTCAAGACTCTATCATTGTTTCTTTTTTAATGAGCAAATTAGGAATAATACCAAGAAGACACGAAACAAAATGAAGAATCTTTAAAAGATATATCTCTGGAATAGAATATAATCAAAAGAAATTAAACATTTGATTCGATGAACTAAAAAACATACTTAAATCATATGAAGAAATGGAATATGATTCTTATGAATTATCTGATTTTATTCTTTCCCAGCTACGAAAAGACTAAAAAATATATAAAAACAAATTGACTTTTATATTGAATTAAATATAATTACTAGAAATAAAAAACGAAAACAAAACTTATAAATAGGAGAACCTAAAATGAAAACAAAAATCAAAAAGATCTTTAGTGAAAAACCTATAGGATCTACCCTAACTATAACAGGTTGGGTAAAAAGCATCAGAGATCAAGGACAAGTGAAATTTATTATGATCAATGATGGAAGCTATTTTCTTCCTCTCCAAGTTATTGCAAACAATACTTTGGAGAAATTCGACTTTAAAGAAATATCTGTAGGATCGTCTTTAATAATAGAAGGTGTCTTACAAGAATCACTAGGAAAGGAACAAGAGTTTGAGTTATTGGCCAATCAAATCGTTTTAAAAGGGTCTTCTACACAAGATTATCCTTTACAAAAAAAAGGACACAGCTTTGAATATCTTCGTGAGATTGCTCATCTAAGAGCAAGAACAAATACTTTTTCAGCCGTGTTTAAAATACGATCAGAATTAGCCTTTGCAACTCATAATTTCTTTCATGATCATGGATTTACATATATCCATACTCCTATTATTACAGGAAGTGATTCTGAAGGAGCAGGAGAAATGTTCAACGTAATTACTGGAACCAAAGATTTCTTTGGTCAGAAAGCTTCCCTGACTGTTAGCGGACAACTTCACGCAGAAACACTTATTGCAGGTTTGGGTGATGTTTATACATTTGGACCAACATTCAGAGCAGAATCATCAAACACAAAAAGACATGCAGCAGAATTTTGGATGATCGAACCAGAAATGGTATTTTGTGAGTTAAACGAAATGATAGAACTCTCTGAAGAATATATAAAATCAATTGTAAAACACATCATTACAACCTGTTCTCTGGAAATTGAATTCTGTAGCAAATTTATTAACAAAAATCTTAAAGAAAGATTAGATACTATTTTGTACAAAAAATTTGCAAGAATTACTTACACAGAGGCAATAGAAATACTACAAAAATCAGAAAAAAAATTCATTTATCCAGTAGAATGGGGAATGGATTTACAAACTGAACATGAGAAGTATATTGCCGAAGAATATTTTAAGTCTCCTGTTTATGTTACAGATTACCCAAAAGATATTAAAGCTTTTTATATGAAACTTAATGAAGATGGGAAAACTGTAGCAGCAGTAGATTTGCTTGTTCCTGGTGTCGGAGAATTATTTGGTGGCTCCCAAAGAGAAGATAAATACGATATTATTGAAGATCGTATGAAAAAGATGGGAATGGTTATCGAAAATTATCAGTGGTATTTAGATCTCCGGAAATATGGTGCAGCACCATCATCTGGATTTGGACTTGGATTCGAAAGATTAGTGATGTACATCACTGGTATGGAAAACATTCGTGATGTAATTCCATATCCAAGAACTGTTGGCAATTTAAATTATTAATTAAGTTAAAGAGGGGTTATTAAATAATCCCTCTTTTTTATTAAAAAAAATATTGAATTCAAAGCATAAAAACCTATAAAGAAGCATCAATAGTAGATTTATTCTTTTCTTATATATAATGAAACCAACAACCATTGTTAGTATTTTCAAAGATTACTTAATATTTTTAAACCAAAATATTATACTCAACGGTTGGGTTAGAACTATTAGAGATTCTAAAACTTTTGGATTTATTGAATTAAACGATGGATCTTATCTCAAAAATATTCAAATCGTTTTCGAAGATAAATTAGATAATTTTGATGAAATCTGCCGCCTTGGAGTAGGAAGTGCTATTTCTGTAGAATGAACATTAGTTGCTTCACAATGAGGTAAACAAGCATTTGAAATTCAGGCAACCAAAGTAATTATAGTTGGAGATTCTCTCCCTGATTATCCACTTCAAAAAAAGAGACATGGTTTCGAATATCTTAGAGAAATAGCACATCTCAGAACAAGATCAAATACATTTTCTGCGGTATTTAGAGTAAGAAATTTACTATCATTTGCTATCCATAAATATTTCCAAGAACAAGGATTTATGCGAGTTCATACACCAATTCTTACAGGAAGCGACTGTGAAGGAGCTGGAGAAATGTTTAGAGTATCAACACTTGATATGCTCAATCCTCCAAAAACACCTGAAGGAAAAATAGATTTTTCCAAAGATTTCTTCGGTAAAGAAGCTTCTCTCACAGTAAGTGGTCAACTTGAATGAGAAACATTTGCTTGTGCATTCGGAAAAATATACACCTTTGGACCAACCTTTAGAGCAGAAAACTCAAACACAACAAGACACTTATCAGAGTTCTGGATGATAGAACCAGAAGTTGCATTTGCAAACTTACAAGACAATATGGACCTTGCTGAGGGGTTGATAAAATACGTTTTCAAATACGTATTAGAGAATGCCCCTGAAGAAATAGATTTCTTCACCCAATTTATCAACCCAGAAATCAAAGAAAGAGCAACAAAACTTATTAACTCAGATTTTGCAAGAATCACATATACCGAAGCCATTGATATTTTACAAAAATCAGGACAAAAATTTGAATATCCAGTTTCACGAGGGACAGAACTTCAAACAGAACACGAAAGATATCTTTCAGAAAAAGTATTTAATGGGCCTGTATTTGTAACAGATTATCCAAAAGAATTCAAAGCCTTCTATATGAGACTTAGCGATGACAAAAAAACAGTTGCTGCTATGGATCTTCTCGTACCAGGAGTTGGAGAGCTTCTTGGTTGAAGCCAAAGAGAAGAAAGACTCGAAATATTAGAAACAAGAATGAAAGAAGTAGGACTTAACCCAGAAGAATATCGATGGTATCTTGATCT
>CAZZEA010000080.1:0-4318 GCA_964652925.1 uncultured Candidatus Peribacteria bacterium
CTCATCTTAAAAAACTACTTCCACTTATCCCAGAAGACATCAATGTTTTTCTTCATTTTTTTGGAGATGGAAGAGATTTACCGCCAAGATCTGCGGCTGATTTAATGATAGAATTTGAAAAATATCTGGAACAATTTCCAAATGTAACTATTGCTTCATTGTCGGGTAGATATTATGGAATGGATAGAGATAATAATCGAGAAAGAATCCAGAAATCTTATGATGAAATTATGTTTGGTCAATTACAAACCAATGACAAACCAAGTGAATACATTCTAAAATCATACGAAAAAGATATTACTGATGAATTTTTGGTTCCTGTAAGTTTTATGGATGGTGAACAAATAGAAGATGGTGACGCTATTTTCTTTTTGAATTTCAGATCAGATAGAGCTAGACAAATGACACAAGCTTTTGTTGCTTCTATGAATCCAGAAAAAACCAAAAATTCTATTGATCGTAATTCAAAATTTATGACTAAGTCAATTAGAAATATTTATTTGGCTACGATGACCAAATATTACAAAGAATATGAAGGAAATGTTTTTGTAAAAGAATTTGACATCAAAAATACTCTTTGAGAAGTAATTGCAAACAGTGAGAAAAAACAACTTCATGTTGCTGAAACAGAAAAATTTGCTCATGTTACTAAATTTTTCAATGGAGATAAACAAATTGTGTATGACAGAGAAAAAGATATTTTAGTACCATCGCATAAAGTAGCTACCTATGATTTAGATCCTGAAATGTCTGCACAAGAAATTTATGATGAACTTATTTGAAATATAAAATCTTGCGATTTTGCGGTGGTAAATTTTGCAAATGGAGATATGGTTGGTCATACTTGAATTATTCAAGCAGCGAAACAATCTGTAGAAAAACTTGATAAAATTGTAAAAGATCTTCTAGATTTTTGTAAGAAAAATAATATACATCTTCTTATTACGGCTGATCATGGAAATTGTGAAGAAATGTGAACAAGCAAAAATCCTCAAACAGCGCATACAACAAATCTAGTTCCTTTCTGGTATATAAAAGATTCCAAAGTGCAGAAAACTAAAGCAAAATGATGATTGTCGGATATCGCGCCAACAGTATTGGCTATTATGAAAATTCAGATTCCAAAAGAAATGACAGGTAAATCTTTGATTTAATATATATAGTTACGTCTCCAAATGCCAGCGAGCAAAAAAATCATAAACGTCCAAAAAAAACAAATTATTCTTTACTTACTTATTTTGTTGGGGGTAGTTTTTTGATTAACTGTAGGATTTTTATTTGGAAAATCATCAACAAAACAAATAATTTCATGATTTTTATATACCAATCCAGCTCTTGACTACGATGTTTCAAGCTCTATCATGGAAAATAAAAATATAAATCTAGAACAGGAATTACAAGAATATTTGGAAATCAAAAAATGAAAAAACAAAACAACACATATATCAGTATATTTTAGAAATCTAAATAATGGAAACCGATTTGGAATCAACGAAAAAGAAGAATTTTCCCCTGCTAGTTTGATGAAATTACCATTGCTTATTGCTTATTATAAATTATCAGAAAACTATCCAAATGTATTAAATGAAAAACTAGTTTATATTCCAGACCCAGCAGAACAAGAAATTACCCAAAATATTAAACCAGAAAAAACTTTAGAACCATACAAAGAATATGTAATAAAAGACCTTCTGGATCGTATGATTCTCTATTCTGATAACAAATCATCAATTTTATTGGAAAACGCTATTGATCTAGAGTTATATAAAAAATCTTTTATAGATATAGGAATTGATTTTCCAGAATTTAGGGATGGTATGTTTGAAAATAACATAAATATTGTAGAGTATGCATCATTTTTTAGAGTGCTTTATAATGCATCTTATATAAATAGATCAAATTCTGAGTATATTTTGGATTTGCTTAGTAATACAACATTTGTTAAGTGATTAAAAAGAGGAATTCCAGAAGACGTTGTTGTTAGCCACAAATTCGGAGAAAGAGTTATTAACTGAGAGAAACAACTTCATGACTGTTGAATAGTTTATTATCCAGATCACCCATATCTTCTTTGTGTTATGACCAGAGGTTGGGATTGGGAAATTTTGAAAAACATTATCACTGATATTTCTCAAAAAATATATGATGAAGTAGCTTTGCAATATGCTAAAAAATAATTTTTGTCACAAAAGTCAAACTGTTTCGTATACAATAGTAGAAGTATATTTTATTTGAGTCAATATTCTCGATGACACATTGTAATCTCAGAAAAGAATATTCAGTAATTGCCCCAATGTTTGGCGATAATTTTCTCGTAGCACGACTCAAATGTATAACACCCTTGCAATAAGAGCGATTATATAAAAACAAGTGCTACGGAAAAAGAAAAACCGTAGCATTTTTATTATTTACAGAAAAGATTATGCAGAAAAACAAGCAGATTAGCCCAAAAAGAATATTAAAATACTTTCGACAAAAATACATGACAGAAAAGAAATTCTTTTTCCCATTAGTGTTTTTTAGAATATCTTTGACTTTTGTTGGCTTATTACCAGTGATTTATTTTAAACAGATAATTGATGTATTGTCGTGATTTACTTGATGAGACAAACAACCAGTTTTGGCTGTAGCTTTGTCATTACTTTTTATCTTTGTAGGTATCAAGTTCTTGAATATAATTATTTATAGATTGTCAGATGTTATGATAATCAACATGTCGGTAAATATAATGAAAAAAATTTATGCAGAATGTTTTGACTATGTCCACAATCATTCATTTAGATTTTTTGCCAATAATTTTACCTGATCTTTGATCAAAAAGATAAACAAATTTGTAGGAGCTTACGATACGGTCACAGATTCTCTTACATTTGAATTAGCTCCAATTATATTAAATCTGATTTTTATTTTGATTATTATTGGGCTTCAAGATCGAAAGTTATCATTGATTATGTTGGTTTGGTTTTTTGTTTATACAATTATTCAATATTATCTGTATAAACGGAATTATCCTTACGAAATCAAAGCAAATGAACTAGACTCAAAAGTGTCATGAGTTTTGTCAGATACAATCACAAACAACTTCAATATTAAAGTTTTTTGATCACTCAAAAGAGAATCTAATAATTTTGGAAACGAAATAAAAAATCGAGCAAAATTACAAAAAACAAGGCGATATAGAGCAATGATTATTTGGGCAACTTCATGAGTTCTTATGGTTGCTGTAGAATTTGTAATATTCTATATGGCGCTTACTTATCGATCTTTGGATATCATTACTATCTGATTCTTTGTACTTTTAAATGTACTTCCTCAGATTAATGGATCAATTACGATGACTTTGAAATGTTTTCCGTCATTTATATAGAGGATTTAGTGAGTCAGCAGAAATGCTAGAAATTCTGGATGAACCACACGAAGTGCAGGATTCTCCAAACGCAAAATCTTTGAAAGTACATCAATGAGCAATAAATTTCGATAACGTATCATTCGCTTACGAAGGTGAATCAGCAGTCTTCTCGAACTTAACTTTTAGAGTAAAACCAGGTGAAAAAGTTGCCTTCGTTGGAGAATCCTGAGCTGGTAAAACAAGTATCATCAAGCTGTTATTTAGATTCTTTGATATTCAGAAGTGAAAGATCTTAATTGATGATCAAGATATTAGCCAAGTAACTCAAGAAAGTTTGAGAAATGCTATCTCTTTTGTACCGCAGGATCCTATACTATTTCATAGATCCATCAAAGAAAATATTGCCTACGGAAATCCTCAAGCAACTGATGAACAAATTATTGCAGCCTCAAAAATGGCTAGATGTCACGACTTCATAACGAATCTTAAAGATGGTTACAATACATTGGTAGGAGAAAGAGGAATCAAACTTTCTGGTGGAGAAAGACAAAGAGTTGCAATCGCAAGAGCAATCTTAGAAAATAAAACAATTCTTGCTTTGGATGAAGCAACCTCAGCACTTGACTCAGAATCAGAAAAATTAATCCAAGAAGCAATGGATGAAGTAATGAGGCAGAAAACGGTTATCGTAATCGCACATAGACTTTCAACAGTTATGAAAATGGATAGAATCATCGTAATGGACAAATGACAAATCATCGAAGATGGCAGCCACTGAGAACTTTTGACCAACAAAGATTGAATCTACAAAAAGCTTCGAGATATTCAGAGTGGAGGATTTGAAAAATAAAAATGAAATTTATTTGCTAATTATATAAAAATGGAATTACAAAATTTACAAATAGAAAACAATGAGTAAATAGAAAAAATAGTGTGGCTAAAACAGCAAGAAATCGTTATGATTAAGCT
>CAZZEA010000081.1:0-4277 GCA_964652925.1 uncultured Candidatus Peribacteria bacterium
TATCTGATGGGATGAATCCAAATCCCCAAAAAAAACCTGAATATAAAATTATTCAAAGAACTCCTAAAATATACGACTCATATCTATGCAAGAGATTTTGAAACAGTAAAAAACCTCAAATATTTTGGGTATAAAAATGGAGAATTTTTTATGGATACAGCATATTTTGCTCGAGACCGGCCTATCAAATCTCAATGACGCGCAAAATATATCGTAGTCAATGTAAATAAAAACGGTGAAAAATTTTTGGATGAAATAGCTCAAGATATAGAAAATTATGCAAAGAAATGATATTATATTTACTATGTCCCTGTCAGCAAAGGCAAAAACTCTGAATATAACGATACCAAATATTATGATCTATTAAAGAAAAAATTTAGAATGGAGATACTAGATCGAGAACGTGATTTTGCAAGTTTTGTAAAAATTATACAAGGAGCGGAAATAGTAATTAGCACAAGATTACATTTATTTTTGGTAGCATCATTTATGGGAGTAAAGACAAAAGTTTACCCTTATCAAAAGAAAATTTTAAAGATGCAAAAAGTCTTGGAAGAAATAAAGTTTATAAAAGGAGATAAATAATATATCACCGTTCGCTGTTTATATTTCGTTTTAAAAAAAACTTTGGATTACTCCAAAGATCTTGGGAATTTGCTGGAGAAGGGACTCGAACCCTCAAGCCGTAAGGCATACGCACCTCAAGCGTACATGTATACCAATTCCATCACCCCAGCACAAAATATTGCTATAAATAACTACAAAAATCGCTTGCAAAATCAAGTGTATTTTGTATTTTATTGTTTGTGATTTACTAGTAAAATCTTTATTTTTTGACTTAATTTTCTGATGACACTTATTACCCAAATTACCGAAGATCGAAAACAAGCAATGAGAGACAAAAATGAGCTTAAAAAAACAATTCTCAACTTCGTTCTTGCTCAAATAAAATATAAGAAAATTGAACTTCAAAAAGATCCAGAAGATGCTGATGTTATCCAAATAATCAAAAAAGAAGTTAAAGCGTTGGTAGAAAGTATTTGATTCTTGGAAAAAGCAAACAAGACTCAAGAATTAGAAGAAGAAATAATGAAAAAGACCATATTGGAATTCTACCTTCCTCAAACAATGTCGAGAGAACAAACTGAAGAAATTATCAAAAAAACTATAACAGAACTTGGTATTACTGACATTAAAACAGGAAGAGGTTTGCTTATGAAAGAGCTTATGGCAAAATACAAAGGAGAAATTGACGGAAGCTTGGTAAATGAAATTCTCAATACTTTATAATCTATGATATCAGGATGCATAATTTTGGAAAAAAAATAATCTGAATTAGTTTTATTGTTTTCTTGATATTTGGAAGTATAGCTTGGTGACAAACAAATTGTCCTGCCTGACAGGTATATGATACAACAATAAATGCTTGTGTTATACCTGAAGTAACGGTAACCTGAGTAAATTGTAAATGAGGAAAAATCGTAAATTGAATATGTAAATGCCCTGAAGGAACAACCAGAGTTGCTGAAAAATGATGCTTAGCCTGTTCAGACCCATGAGTTTGTTGTGGAATTCAACTCAATACTAGTATTCCTTTTATTTGAGATTGTATAGAGTTTGGTAAAAAAGAATCCACAGAAAGCCAGTCAACAGAAGAAATGGTGATAACTCAAGAAGAAGCTTTTCCAACACTTATGGGTTATCTTATAAAGATATTATTTACTATAATTTTATTGTGATCTTTTATTGCTATATTGACTGGTGGAGTTATGATTTCTGCTGCTTGAGCTGATGAACAAAGAGCTGCTAAAGGAAAAAAACTTATTATCAATGTTATAGTCGCTCTCGCTATTCTTGGTACATCTGGAGTTATTCTTCGTCTTATCAATCCAAACTTCTTTCAATAATTTATTTAGTAAAAAAACTTATGAAGTTAAAAAAAAATTTCATCTTAATATATACTATTTTTATCTGATTATGAACTATTTTTGCTCAAGAAAATTTACAGCTACTAACGTCAATACAGCCAACATTTAATGTTCCAAAAACAGATACTCCATCTTGAACTGAAATGCGTTGTAACATATGACCAACACCTTGAAAACGAATAGCAAACAATTTCTGTGAATGCCCAGAATGAACAAAAAACATTGATTGAGCATGTGAATCTTGCGCAAAACCAAATGTTTGTTGCGGTATTCAACTCAATACCAAAGTCCCTTTTATTGGTGATTGTATAGAATTTGCAAAAAAATGTATAAATAAGACTTGTCCAACCTGATATAAATGCGACGAAGAAAGCAATAAATGTAGAGTTGTCAAAACAGATCCAAACCAAACCGTTGTTGATGAAGAAGAAGCCTTTCCAAACCTTATGGGATGACTTATCAAAATATTGGTTACTATTATTGTGCTATGATCTTTTGTTGCTATATTGGCTGGTGGTGTCATGATTTCTGCCGCTTGAGCTGACGAACAAAGAGCTGCTAAAGGGAAAAAACTTATTATAGATGTTGTGATTGCTCTTGCAATTCTTGGCGCATCTGGAGTTATCTTGCGCCTTATCAATCCAAGCTTCTTTCAATAATTTATCTACCAGAAAAGCTGATGTATAAACACAAAGTGAAATATTATTTACTCTTAGTATGATTATTCTTTGTTTTTTGAAATTGAATAACATTTTGAATGTTGAAACGACAGGATAATCGAAAAACAATGAGTCCTTGTCATAGAGAAAATGAAAAATTATTAGGACAAAGAAATGATACTGGTGTAACATGACAGCAAATACCCTTTCAATCAAAACTACGATGACATCGATATACTTGTAATTGGTATCCAAAAGATATTGAAAGACTTGATAAATATTGTAAAGAGAGTAGCAATTCTGTAAGCTGACGAACTACTGAATTTAGTTGTTGAATGGAATGACTAAGGTGTCATATTTGCAAATGTGCAGAATGATATGAAACAGATTCAAAATGATGGTGTTGTTTAAAATGAAATACTGATAAAAGCTGAGTTTGTTGTTCAGAATGAACATCTCCAAATTCAGATTGAATATGTGCAGAAAAACCTACTGAAACACAAACTATAGTTGGCAGTCAAACATGATGACAACTGTGAACCCAAGGCCAAACCCAAGAAGGACAAAACGAAGAAAACAATGAAAACAAATGTCCACCCCAACTTCAAGATTCCAAGTGAAATTGCTGCAAAAAAATGTATTATGATGTTGGGCTAAAGAAAGACGTCTGCTGTGAATAAATATTATTGAGTACAAATGTACCATTTATAGGACAATGTATCGTATATAGAAAAACCAATGAACCACAGCCAGAAGCGTGATTAGTTGTAGACGAAACAAATGCATTTCCTGTATTGATGTGATGACTTAGTAAAATAATGCTATCAATAATTCTCTTATCTAGCTTCTTGTGATTATTAGTTGCTGGTGTAATGATTTCAGCATCTTGATCATCTGAAGATTGAGCAAAAAATGGAAGAAAAATTATATGAAACATTATATCCGCACTAGCTATACTCGGCGTGTCTGGAGTTATTCTTCGTCTTATCAATCCCAATTTCTTTTGATAAAATTTTATTCTTTATTATTATGTTATGACAACTATTACCGCTATTAATGATTGATTTTTATTGGACAAAAAACTTTTATTTGGAGCAAGCCAACCTGAAAATAACTACATAAATCTTGCTAAAACTATTTGAGAAGATATGCGTTATCAAAAAATCGATTATGCGCTTGTAGATTATCCTGGTGAATACGATATTCAAGATGTAACCATTCAATGTTTCTTGGGTAAAAACGATCTTTTAAATTATCTGATTGTTTATGGAAACAAAAGAATAGCTCTTTTACAATCGCCAGATATTTTGGAAAGTACTGCTGATTTTGCTGTAGCCCAAGAATGGATGTATACTGATGATGCTGTTTTGGCAAAATTAGAACAATTAGAAGTTGAAGGGGAAAAAATCAAACTTGAATAAGCTTTTAGTTCTGAACTTTGTCTCTTTTGACCTTCTAAACTTTGCTTCTCTTGACCTTCTGAACTTTGTCTCTCTGAGCGTAGTCGAAGAGAATAGGTTCTCTTATGCTCTTCATTTCCCTTTCGACTTCGCTCAAAGCTTTGATTCAGAGCAACAAAGAGAATAACTAAATACTAACCAATAACCATAACCCCGTCACCCTCCTCCATTGGAAGAATTTGATAATTTATTTGCTTTTTGGAAAGATATTCATATAATCAATTCAATTT
>CAZZEA010000082.1:0-2353 GCA_964652925.1 uncultured Candidatus Peribacteria bacterium
GCTTAATCATAATGATTTCTTGCTGTTTTAGCCACACTATTTTTTCTATTTACTCTTTTGAAACAATAAAATTATACTAACAGACAACAGCGACTATCTGAACATATTTCATAAGTCAGACTAGTCGCGGACGTTATGTAACATACTCCCATCCGATTTAAATTCCTATTCTGATACCATGACCTACAAACACACCCAAATTGGATATCTAATGCTCGCTGTCACACTAATTGTTTTCGCATTTTTAATATGGACATATATTACAGCATCTATGGAAACTCCATCATACAACTCTGGTCCAAATTTTCTCATTACCACTACAATGACTTTAATCGTTTTTGTTCTTTCTTCTTTTGTATCACTCCAAGTAAGTATTAATAAAACATATCTCAAAATCAAATTTAGCTACGGCATCTTCCAAAAAAAACTCTTACTTAACGATATAGTTTCAGCCAAAACTGTCAAAAATCATCGATATTATGGACAAGGAGTCAGAGTTTGGTTTCAGCCAAAAATGTGAATTTTCAACGTTTCTGGATTTGATGCCGTTGAAATACTCCTGAAAAATGGTAAAAGATATAGAATAGGTACCGATGAACCAAAAAAATTAGAACAAATACTTCTTCATTCAATTACCAACCAATATCTATAAAATTATTTGAAACATATATGAGAACCAAATAAAAGCCAATAATTTATTGATTTTCTCATCCCAATACATACACCAAAACTATCTTTATTTTATTATTCAAACAGATATGAAAAACAAATTTCTCCTTTGAATAACAATTATAATAACAATTGGATTCTGACTTTTTCTTTCTTGATGTAATCAATCATCATCGACAGACTCGACACAAGACGAACAACTCCTTTTGGAAAAAACTATGACAATATCCAAGACATATGTTGCTTTGCGTTACCAAACTGACCACTTACTCAACGAAGCGGAAACCTATACTTACGACGAGCGAAATCAAAAAATGACAACCACAATACAAGCGTGGACCTCGCTCGAAAATGACGCAAAAGCATTGGAAAAACAAGCTGACGACTTTTCACAACCAGCTCTCAGTTTTCGCCTTTTTCCAACTGCCTCCGCTTACGACAGAAACGAAATCTCACAAATTTTCGATAAAGCACCAGCAGGTAAAAAAATTGCAACTCTTGCAAAACACCTCTGAGTAGATGCAAAAATGGCTTTCAAAATTCTCAAAAACGATCAAGCACAAGTAGAAGCAGACGCATGGAATGAAGCTGGTGATACCTTCCAAAAACTAGAAACTTCAGCAACAGTAATCAAAGATTGAAGTAAAGTAGCAGGTTTTATAGGAGGAATTGCAGTTACGTGATGAGTAGGAGTAATTGCAGCTGGTTCGACACTCGGTAAGGCGGCAGTCATTGTCTGAGGAGCAGATCTGATTCTTGAAGTAACCGATGATGGTGCAAAAATAGCATTAGGAAATCATAATAAAATTTCTAGTATCGTTGGTGATGTTCGTAAAGTTACCGAACCAATCGCAAGTATTTTGACCATTAGCGATATCCCAAACAATCTCAAAACAGGTTTTGAAAAATTTACTGCAGCAATGGTAGCATTGGAATCATTTAGATGAGCTGCTCAAGAAGGAAAAATCCTTGGCGTTGAACTTCCTGCTTACGAAAAACCCGAACAATTTGCCAATATCAAAAAATACAAAGCACCTGTCTATGTTTCACAACTTAGCCAAGAAGATCTAAATCCTCGATTACTCGACAAACTTGGAACAACCATAGAAAATGAACAAAGAAAGGATCAAGAAGCCCTCAAAGAATTTACCGAAAATCTCGATCAATATATACTAGTTAATATCGAAGAAACTGAAGAAGACCCAACACAAGAGCCAAAAGAAACTTCAGAAAACACAAGTAATGATAGTTTTTTAGGGCTCCGAGAAGGAGATTTCTCTCGAAAAAGTTCTTCCAGTTCTCCTGAAGAAACAATACTACGATCTATAGATTTCTTAGAAAATGGAAAAATAGGATGAACATCATTCGAAAAAGAAGCTAACTATGTTGACGATGGATTTGAAAAAGATTTTGAAGCTACTTGGAAAAAAGATGGGAATATTGTAAGAATATATAATGCAGAATATGGAAATGATAATAACTATTACGAATTTATATTGGAGGGAAACGACCTTGTTTTTGTAAAAATAGCGGGTCCAGACGAAACAGGAGAACGAGCAGAAGTCTTGGCAGATAGTGATTTTTTCTGAGGAAGATTCTTCAAAGGAAGCCTCAAAAAAGTAAAATAATTTGCAATCTCTCCTCAACTAATTATAAACAAACGAAGTCATTACAAACTTATCTA
>CAZZEA010000082.1:2376-4262 GCA_964652925.1 uncultured Candidatus Peribacteria bacterium
AAATTTTTACCAATCATAAACCCATGCTCGAACTTATCAAAACAAAACTTCTTTCATTCTATGACAAAACAGACAAATTCTGACTTTTTTTCTCGTTATTTGATGCTAACAATAATCTCCTCCTTTCCAACGGAGTCCTTACAACTGATAAACCATTGCCAGAGCTGGTTGAAATCCTTTATCACGCATTATTGGAAAAAGTAGAAAAACAAACCAAAGTAATCGCCATAGACATCGTCAAAGACATCCAACTTCAACCAGACATCCAAAAACTCCTCACGCTTTCACCAAAGGAATATGGAATTTTTATGATCAATAGACAAACCAATATCAGTGGCGTAGTCCTTCCAGACACCCAAGGAATCATAGATATCAAATGAGCTTTAGGTCTTTTAAAACAAAAATATAATCTCTCTGGTAACGTAGAAATTTCTTCTTTTACCACTCGTAGAATCGCCTTTCAAATATAATTATTTTCTATACAAAAAAACACATCACTTTTCCTTTTTATCTTTGATCACTTCAAACGGAGTATGATTTTTAAATTGAAACGAATTAGAGATTATAATAGTGTTTTTCCCAATATTTTTCCAAAGCCAATTTTCAATAAAAGCCAATTGTTTAGGTAATAAATAGACATATATATAGTCAAATGTAGACAAATCAATTTTCATAAAATCAGAGGTAATTAATTGTATTTGTTTGTTATAACCAAGAAAATAATTGAGCATTCTCCCCAACAAGAGAGCAAAAATATTAATATCATATCAAACTCATTGTATTCCAAAATGTTTAACAAAAAACCTAAGCGCTTTACCATCTCCACATCACAAATCAGCCAATTTTTTTCATCTACCTAAATGTAAACTTTCTTTCATTAAACGAATTTCTTTCCCAAAAGTCCCAACATAAGGGGCTGTCTTATCTTTTTTAAATAATCAAATAAAAAACAAAGTAATAAGCCAAACATTTATCCCAAAAATCAATAATGCAAAAAACAAAGCAAGATAAGAAAGAAAATCCATTTCAAATAATATAAATAAAATCAATCAAAAACAAAAATAGAGATATTATTTTAATAATCAATGCAATTTCAGAGATTCTACTGTTTCTTTATAGATATCTTCAATTGATTGGTGTGCGTTTATATGAATAATTTTACCCAAACCATCCAAATACTCAATAACGGGCTTTGTCTCTTTCTCGTAAATATCAAGCCTGGTACGAATTGACTTTTCTGTATCATCTTTACGTCATTCTAGCTTTGCTCTAGCATACAATCTTTTAATTGCTTCTTCTTTATCCAAATTATAATGAATTCATACAAAATCTCTTTTATGTTTATGCTCTTGGGTAAGAAAATAATACATTTGTTCCAAAGTTCTCAAAAATCAATCAATAAGCATATATTCCCCTGATTTTAAAAGATGTTGATAAACATCAAAAACGCCAAAGGTAATAGCATCATCTACCATTTTTCCTTGGTCCATACGGTCTCTAATATGCTCTCACAAGACATTGTCGTTCGATTTCAAAGCTCTAAAAATCTGACCCGGCTCAAAATACAAATATCCTTCAAGCTTTTTCATCAATAAATCAGCCTGAGTTCCTTTTCACGATCCTTGTATTCAAAATAAGATAATATCTTTTTTCATAGATAGAAAGAATATAATTATAAAAGATGTACAAATATAAGAACAAATTAAAAAGAATTTATAACCAAAGATAAGTAAAAACATCATAAGTGAAGCCTTTATATTTTAGGCATAAAAAACACAGGGATAAGAATTTATTTGTGTTTTTTGCCGTTAAGAAATATAAACTGCGAACGTTGATGTTTTATTTATCTTTTATTGCGAAATGATTTTTACAAATCAAATATACTG
>CAZZEA010000083.1:0-4221 GCA_964652925.1 uncultured Candidatus Peribacteria bacterium
TATTTCTTTTTCTGCATCTTTTTTGAAAGATAATATCTTTATCTATCTTAATTTTTCTTAACTTATAAGTTCTATTTTATCTATATCTATAACAACTGGTGTAAGTCTTCATAACATTTCTACGTTAACTATAGCAGTTCATTTGTTTTCATCTATATTTTTAACAACTCATTTCATTCATTTGAAATCTCATGTTTTTAACATCACTACATCACCAATTTTGTATGGGATAACTAGCTCTGATCTTTCTTGAGATTTTTCTATTTGCTTTATAATATCATTATACTCTTGTTCTGTAAGTGGAATTGGACGAGTTTCTGCTCATACAATCAATCTTACTCAAGGTGTATTTCTTATAACGTATCGGATTTTGTCGTTCATTTTTGATTTTATGAATACATAACCCGGATATAATTTTTTTGTCTTTATTACTTTTTCTCATTTTTTGATAGAATATTCTTGAACTACTGGTGACATAAAATCAACTACATCATCTCAAAGTTCTTGTTTTTTGATTCTTTCTCTCAAATTTTCTATAACAAGTTCCTCTTGACCAGCAATCACACTAAGGACATACCATTTATACGAATTATCTTCTATTTGTCTTTTAATTTCAACAGTACTTACCTCCGTTTTTTGCATATTACGTTATTAAATTATAAATTTTTTTTATTGCATTATACTATAAAACCATTTGTACAAACCAGTAAAAATTGTATCATAAAATACAAAAAGGAATGCCGCAATTATTACTGCAACAAAAATTGCAATAGTAATATTTATAAAATCTTTTTTAGTTGGGTGTTTTAACTTTTTGACAGTTTCTAGACTATCATAAACAAATTTCATCATTACAAAAAAAATAATGTATAAAGAAACGCCTGTACTTTTTATTAATTTACTTTGGTTTTGCAAGAGAAAATTTAACTTATGCTATCATACAAACATATCAGATTTGAGGTAGTGTTTTTATTCCTATATCAGATCAATTAAGATAAACTAAAACTTCAGCTTGTTTTTTGTTTTTTTTGATAATATCTCTGTATATATTTCCTATCCATTTGGGATTTTTCTTGTACATTGTTCATCATAAAACATTCTGCATCATTTCCTGATCTTTGTCTACATTATTTTCTTCTTTTGATAAACCTCATAATACGACCACTCAATCTTCTTTTGAAATATTTTTAATTATTGTAGCTATCTTTGTTTTTTCTACTAATTCTCCTATTCATACGATACTGATTGTTTTTATTTCTGTTAACAATTTTAAATAAAGAATCTGATCAAAAAGTTCTTTTGTAACTACCAAGTTTTTGCTTGTATATTTGTAAACTATATTTTTTATTTTATTTCCCCATACAAGAAAATCAGATTTATTTTCACTTTCATACGAAACTATCTCTTTTTTATATTCATTTTGTTGGATAATAATTGTTGCATGCTTAATTGTTTTATCCAAAAATAAATATCAGGCTGCCTTTAATGCGGCTGTATATAATTCTGGTCATTGAGGTAGATAGATATATTTATATGATTTTTTCGGAAAATGATTTTCTTTTTCTAGAATTTCTCAAGCATGAATAATATAAGACATTATTTGTTGTCTTTTTTCTTCGTTTATTATCATATTAGACAGGATTAAATAGATTAGAGGAATTCAATAGATTAACTTTTTTGAATACTTCTCATAATTTGAAGAACAAATCTATCTGCTAATCTATAACGTTTTTCTCGTTCTTCGGTAGACATAAATACTACATACACTATTTCTATAAAATAATGCCTAAAAATCGTATTTATTTCATCTTTGATTTTATCTATTTGAGGTTTCTCTGCATTTTTATAAATAACTACCAAATCCATATCAAGATCTATTCAAAATCTTTTTCCAAAATAATATTTTTCTATCATAACATCGTATGTTTTAAACAATGCAACAAGCTCTTGTTTAAGTCAAAAAAAGAATATATCTCTAATTTTATCAAAAAAATCTGGTTTCAGAGATATTGATCGTCCTTGTCCTTCTTTATTTACATCAACAACTCCTGCATCTTCAAGAGCATCAACTTGTTTTTTAATTGCTGGAAAAGTCCATTCTAATTCACTTTCCAAGGCTCTCATAGAAATTCATTGTCTTCTAAAAAGCAAATATTTAAGGATATCTACCTTTGTTTTACTTCCGAAAAGTTTTTCAAGATTCATGAAAAACGTATAAAGATAAAAAACTTGATAGCCAATAGTTATCGATTTAATCAAAAAATACAAGAGAAAAACAAGCCAGATTGACTTTTTACTTAATTTGTTTATATAAATAAAAAAATAAAAAAAAACATAAGGCCATGGAAAAACATACATTAAATCAAAAACTTTTTGCTATATTCAAGAAAAAGGAAAAAACATTTGCTTTTTATTTTATCTTGAATAGCATGTTGTCTTCCCTTAACAAGATGAAAATCTTGTATATGGATTTCTTCGTCTTTGTTATTGTTGGTATTGTTGGCTATTTTTATCGTACAGATGGATTGATTAATCTGTTTGGAATTACTATCTTGATATATTTTTTTTCATTATATATTCTTGAAAAGTATAAATCATCAAAAGCTTTTATCTTTGATCTTTATACAAGAATTGAAGAAGAACTATATGAAGAGCTATTTAATGGCAATAAAATAACTGAATTAAACAACTATCGACAGGAGATAGAATCGTTTTTATTAGAATTTGATGGAATGGAAATTAGAAAAGATACATTAAGTTACTCTTTTCGCAATAGTACATAAAGGGGATTTTATTTTCTTCCCCTTTTTTGTTTGCTTTTTGAGATAAAAAGTTTAAGTATAATTCATTGAAATTAATTCTTAATATTGTTGAAATTAATTCTTAATATTGTTGAAATTAATTCTTAATATTGTTGAAATTTATAAAATTACTCCTTATGACCACGTATACTCCTGCGATGCAACAATATATTGATATCAAGAAGCAATGCGCTGACTGCATTCTTTTTTTTCGTATGGGGGATTTTTATGAAACGTTTTTCGAAGACGCAAAAATCTGTAGTAAACTTTTGGATTTGGTGTTAACCAGCAAAAACAAAGACTCTGAAAACCCTATTCCTATGGCAGGGATTCCGTATCATAGCGTCGATAAATATATTCCAAAACTTATCAGCCACGGACATAAGGTCGCTATAGCAGAACAGACTACTGATCCAATTCCTGGCAAGATTGTTGAAAGAAAAATCACCCAGATTATTACTCCTTGAACGTATATTCAAGAGGCAAAAAAATCATTTACCTATATGCTTGCAGTGGGATTTGAGCCAGTGAAAAGTGGCTATAACTTTCACCTTGCGTGGGGAGATTTCGCGTTAGGAGAATACTGGACGAAGAGTTTTGCAAGCATCGAAGATATGCAAAAATTTATCCAGATCGTGAATCCGGTAGAAGTGATCGTTGATATAGAATTTCCTGATAAAGATGAGCTGACCCAATTGATAAAAAAATATCAGAATTGTTTAATTTCTATAGCTGATGTACCCCATAGATATGAAGAATATTTACTCGAACATTGTAAAATTCAGACCTTAGCAAGTTATGGAAAAGCAGTGGAAGAAGGAAGATGACAAGTATTAGCACTCCTCTTTTCGTACTTACAAACAACGCAACAAACTTCGTTAACCAATATTTCTCGCATTTCATTTCATAGTACAGATAAAGCTGTTTTGCTTGATGAAGTAACCTTAAAAAATCTAGAAATATTTTCTTCAAGTTATGAAGGAAGTGAAAAATATAGTCTGATTTGAATTTTGGACAATACGAAAACATCTGGTTGATCAAGGCTTTTACGTTCGATTTTGGCTAATCCTCTCAATGATATTGATCAACTAAATTATCGTCATAATCATATCTGATACTATCTCGAACACGAACAAGAAGCCTATAGAATCCATCATCAATTAGGAAATATTTGTGATATTTCAAAAACAATAAGCAATCTGTTATATAGAAAACTTCTCGCTTCTGGATTTATCAAACTGAGAAGTACCTTGAGATTAATTTTTGAACAAGATTTTGTTCGTCAAGAATTACAACGTATAGGATTGGCTCATGATATAGAAACTACGGTTGAAGACTTTTATCACACCTTATCATCAACATTAAAAGATGATGAAGATTTTGCTGATGATATGAATTTTATCCGTGATGGTGTAGATTC
>CAZZEA010000084.1:0-4201 GCA_964652925.1 uncultured Candidatus Peribacteria bacterium
TTTATACCAGCATCATAACATTTTTCAATAGCTTCTTTTACTCAATCTCTCGGGCTATCTTGTAATCATACTGCTCCCAAAAATACAATATTTTCTTCCAACATTCAAGTCTGATTTTTTTCTATATACTTATATCACAGACACAATACTCTATATTTTTTATCAATAAGTGATGTTATTTTTTGTCTTATATGATATTCTTCTTTTACATCCAAAAGAACTATTTCATTTCCTATTTGTACATGGGTACAATGTTTCATAAAAAATTCTGGTGCTCATTTGCTGTACAGTATTTTTTTTCAATTCTTTTCTACAACCACACTCATCATTTTTCTCTCTGAATTGAAAGGAATTTCTTCTAATCTTTCAAAATGCACAATATCTTCTACTATATTTGCTTTGTGTCCCAAAATCATCAATGCAATTTCGGTTGGGGCTCATTTAAACTTTCTTCATTCTTTGTGATTAATAATATGTGCATTATTACAAAGAACAGCCGATTCTATTAATTGATAAATTTCTTTATTTTTGACAGGATCTATTAATTTTTTATTTTCCAAAAACCCTCCCTGCATATCATATCAAATTCACTCTATTTCTACATCACGATCATAAGTAACCAATTCTTTTGCTGTCATTTCACCTTTGGTAATAGTTCCCGTTTTATCGCTACAAATTACTGTAGTTTCTCCGAGAGTTTCTATGATCGACATTCTATTTACAATAGCTTTTTTCTTTGCCATTTTATATGCTCATCATGCCAATGTAGAAATCATCACAACAGGAAGTCATTCTGGAAAAGCAGAAATCATAAGAGCAATACTGATCAAAACAATTTCTATAATATGCTGAACAGTCCATGACTCTAAATTATAAAACATTATAGACATAGAAGCAATTGATACAACAATTGCAATTGCTGCCATAAATTTCACCAATTTATTTATTTTATGTTTGAGTGGTAATTCTTTTTCTGCTGCGGAAATCATTCCTGCAATTTTACCAAATTCTGTATGCATTCATGTTTTCAAAATTTCAACAACAGCACGTCAATTTACAATATATGTTCCCATAAAAACAAGATTTTCTGATTGATGAGATGCTTTTTTATCTTTTATGGCTGTTTTGGAAACTTCTTTTGACTCTCAGGTAAGGATAGATTCGTTTACCATCAAATCTTTTGATTCTACAATAACACAATCAGCGGGGATTTTTTCACCTGTTTCCAATAATATAATATCTCATGGAACTAATTCTTTTGAATTTATCTGAATTTCTTTCCCATCTCTGATAACTGTGGAAAAAGATTCCAACATGTTTTTGAGGGCGTCAACAGCCTTTTCTGCTTTATATTCTTGGAAAAATCATACAATTACAATAATCAAAATCACTCAAAGTATTGAATATCAGGTTGTTCATTTTCCTACAGAAAACGAAAGTAATGCTGCTCCAGCCATAAAATATGCCATAAAATTTCATTTTACTTGATCTCGTAAAATTGATCACAAACTTCTCTTTTTTTGCTCTTTGATTATATTGTAACCATAAGTTTCCAAAAGTTTTTTTACTTCGTGATTGGTAAGTCATATGTACTTCATAGATGTATATAATTAACAATTAAAACGTTATAAATATAATCAAAATTCTTTGTTTTCAAAATATATCCAATAAAATCAGTACGATTTCCCCATATTTTGGTAAAAAATATATGTAATTAGTGATTTAAAAAGAAATTTACAGTTTTTTAGAGAAATCTATAAAACGATAATCATCTTCAAAAGCCAAATATCAAAAAAGTATAAAAAAAGTCGTCAAAAATTTGCAAAATAAAACTTTTTCCTATATACTTATATTGTCATCAAAAGATAAAGGGTGTAAAAGCCTTGTTGTCTGATGGTGTAGGATCTTTATCATAGAACAAATTGACCTGTACTATTTTTGTATCATTTGTGTGTATTGGTTATTTATTCTTTCCTTTGTGTTTGGATATTTATTCTTTTGGTATGCTTTTGTATATCTTTGGAATACTATATTCTGATGTTTTGGTTAGTTTGGATTATCAATCTATGCTTTGTGGTACTTTGTATGTTTAAACTCGTTTTGAATATACAAGCTATTTAGGATTTCTGTCCTCTTACAAATATTGTATTTCTTTACAAAAAGAGATGCCTGGCACAAGATTAAAAACTAAACCACCTGCTTTGTAAAATATTTGGTTGGCTAAAACCAACTTGATATTATAGTAAAAATAGCCCTCGTTCAATATTAGGACTTGTGCATTCTTTGTTGTGTTTTATTGTACTTGATTACTTTACCTTTGGTATTTTATTTCTTGTATGGTAAATCATTGGTTTATCATCACCTGTCCTTGTTCTTTTGATAAGATTCAAAGGGACCTTGGAAGACTCTTCTAAGGTTTTTTTGTTATTTCAAAAATTCTTGTATTCTTTCCAAAATTTTATCTTTTCCTCTTCCTTTACTACTTGAAGTCATAAATAATTCTGGTTTTTTATGAAAGTATTCTTCATACTTTTTTTGAAATGCTGCATTATTTTTATACAATTCTTTTTGGTTGGATTTATCTGTTTTGGTGATAATAATTTCGAATGGAATTTGGTCTTCTGTAAGAACCTGCATAAAATCAAAATCAATATCTTGGGGTGGTATAGATCAATCTATAAGGAGAAAAACTGTTTTAAGTGTAGGTCTATTATTGAGATATTCTTGCATTGTATCCATCCAATCAATTCTTTGGCTTTTGCTATATTTTGCATATCCATATCCGGGAAGATCTACCAAATATCGACTTTCATTTATCAAAAAATAATTCAATAATTGAGTTTTACCAGGATTTACTGAAGCTTTTGCTAGTTGTTTGCGTTGGGTAATCATATTGATCAATGAAGACTTTCCCACGTTGGACCTCCCTACCAACGCAAATTCTGGAAAATGAGCAACAGGACATTCTGATAATTTGGAAGCACTTTTGATAAATTGAGCTGAGGCGATTTGCATGTTTTATAGTTTATAATTAATAGCTTACAATTGATAGTTATTGATTGGTTAGAAAATGACAAGAGATTTTAATCTTGATTATTTATAAGTGGAATTTCAAAACTAAAGGTAGAACCCTTCCCAAATTCACTTTGTACTGGCAACATTTTTCATCATAATGCTTTTACACTAGATTTTACAACAGCTAATCCTACACCTCGTCAATTTACAGGAGGAACATATGATGAATCTATTTTTTTAAATTCTTCAAAAATAGTTTTATGGTTCTCTGGTGCTATACCTATTCATGTATCAATTACATCAAAACGATACCACCCCCTTTTATTTAAATATGAAATTTCTTCTATACGTAATGTTACTGATCCTTCTTCAGTAAATTTAATAGCATTATTTACTAAATTTGTCAGAATTCTATTTAATTGAAAAGAATCTGTATATATATAATCAGGTAAAATATTCATATTATTAACAGATATTTCAATATTTTTATATTTATCATTTCACATTATTATATCTCTTTTATTCATTTCATTAAGATACATTTTTCGTTGTTCTTGGAGAGTGGAAAAATATTTTTGTGATTCTATTTCTGATTTTTTAACAATAATTCCTGTTTTTTTTTCTTTACTAAAAGCTCATAATTCATTTATTAGATCCAACGAAAAATTTCAAAGCACTAATGCTATTTTTAAAAACTTTTCTATATTTGTCTTTTCTAATTCATTAAAATTATCAATTTTATGTAAAACAACATCAAGACATCATAATATTGAAGAAATAGGGCTTTTGATATCATGAATAACGCTCCTCATCAGATCTTCCATTTGAGATTTAGCTTTTTCAGCTTCTTTTGTTGCTACTTCAAGTTGTTCATTTTTTACACTCAATTCATCATTTATAGACAATAATTCCTCATTAGTTGTTTTGATTTCTTCGTTGGCTTTTTCTAATTCTTCTTTTGCCAAAAACAATTCAGTTATATCTTTACCAATACCTGCAATAGCAGGGCTTCAATTCCAACTAATAGGTTCTCTTGTTACAGAAAACACACGCTCTTCTCATGTATGAATTTTCTCTTTTTGAATTGGAATAAAATCACCTTCTTGAGTTTCTCGAATTCTTTGATAATCACTCAAAATTTTTTCTATATATCTTTCTGATCTATGAGGAAAAATTTCACGTAAAT
>CAZZEA010000085.1:0-4200 GCA_964652925.1 uncultured Candidatus Peribacteria bacterium
CCCTCCCCGCCTCATCAACATATATTTTCAATTTCATGAGTTTCATAGTTCTCAAGTTAAATAGTAGAATAATTAAAAAGAATATTTTTTCTTAGTATTCTTTATTTCTATGCTACTATTTTACTATATATAAAAAAAGAGTTGCAATTCCATCCTAAATTTTTATATATACTTGGCTTCGTTTTAGATTCATAATTTTTTAATATGGCAAGAAGGAATATTGAGAACAAGACTATTGAGGTGATACTTTTGCAAACAGATAAACATTTAGGAGAAAAATATGAAATTGTTAGAGTAAAACCAATTTTCGCAAAAAATGTTTTGTTACCAAAAAATTTGGCTGTTTTGGCTGATGCGCTAAACAAAAATAATTATGCTCAAAAAATGGCTGCAGCTGAAGACCAAAGAAAAAAGAAAGCTGCTGGTTTTGATGATTTGTTTATGAAAATTCAAAATGATAATGGAATTCTTATTTTGAGAAAAACAAATAAAGATCATACCCTTTATGCAAAAGTAAGCGAAGAAGATATCGTAAAAGCTATCCATGATATTTATGGAATAGAAATTGATTCTCACTTGTTAAAACTTAAGAAAAAAATTAATGCTTTAGGATCTTTTAATGTACCTTTTATGTACAAAGATATGAAAAAGGAAGTATTGGTTCGTGTGGAAGAAGAAAAAGAAGAAAAAAAATCTCATAAAAAAGAAAAAGCAGGATAATATGTTTAAAAATATATAAGAGATGGCAGTGATGTCATCTTTTTTGGTAAAATAAAAAAGTGATCTGGATTTCAAATCACTTTTTCAAGCAATCATTTTTTTGCTCTTTTAAACCTCTTTACTGTTTCTAAAGACAGCACATCAGGGATAACTTGTTCTATGTATCCCAATAAGGCTTTACGTTCACGTATTGTATATTCGTATTCCTCTTTTTCAGCTTTTGTAATTGGTTTAACAATTACATCATTTCTTTGGAGCAATTCTATATAAAGTCCCGCTATTCTAGAAAGAATGGTATGCCTATAACTATTTAACATTTTATTGGCATCTTTCCAGTTGTTGTATAACACATCAAACAATTGTCCAAGCTGGTCTTCTGTTACACCCTTGTTTTCCAACAATGACAATGTCAATGTGTCTTTTGGCTTTTTTTGATCTTTAACTTTCAAGATATTAGCTTTAATATACTTATCTTCCTGAATGGTTAATAAGTTTATTTTGTCTGGATCGGTCGTTGTCTTTGCTAGACCAATATTCTCTATAAAGAATTCTGCCTCTTTTATCTCTTGATCACTTTTTTTTCTCTTCATTTTTTTAATTTTAGTTTGTTTTTGTTTTTTCAGTATAATGATTTGCTTTGAATTTACAATCAAAAAAAAGAGTGAGCTAGAAACCTAGTCACTCTTTTGTTAAAAATCTAACAATAACTATGCAGCATGAAGACGCATTTGTACTTTGTTTCGCATTTTTTTTTGCTGTTTTTTAGTTTTTTTGAACAGAACCTTTGCGCGGTCTTGTTCTACAACTATCTCTACAAGTAGATGTGTTTGAGCAATATATGATTTAATAAATTGAACTATTTGCTCAAAGTTTTCTTTTATACGAATCCTCTTTATACCACTTGGAAGCGGAAACGCTTCTTGATAAATCAAGAAATTTTGTTCTTTCTCTAGAACAGAGATAATTTTCTGTCTAGAAGAAATTCCACTTTTTCTAGGACGAGGCCTATTTAGTTCAGGTCCTTTTTTATAGAGGATAAAGACCTGTTTTGCCTGTTTTTGAGTTTTTCGTTTTCTCAAAGATTTACTGTAATCCTCTTCAATATCTACCAAACTCTCACTACTTGTTTCCAGTATATGAGGTTTTTCAACCTTTGCAACAGGTAATTTTAAATTATCAAAATCTACCAAAATAGACTCCTTTTTTGCCTCTATTTCACAAAGTAAAATGGAGACAAACATAGCTCTTTCATCTTTTTGAACATTCTTTTCATGGAAATAACCCAATACTTGAATTTCTTCAGAAATTGGTGTAGGCGAATCCAACAAAATAGCAATGGCTATTTTAAGCCAATTACTATCAAAAGATTCTTCTGATCTAATGAAAGACATAAGTTTAAAAAGCTTTGAATTTCCAGCTTCCTGGTTTATTTTGACCAATCGCTGAAGTACAAAATCTTTTGACTTATGTTGAGAGTAATAATGTTCAAGAATATTGTTATCTTGACACATCAAATATCGTAGCGATACCTGGTTCGCATCTTCAAAAGCTCTATCCATATATTTTTTTTAGTTTTTGTTTTAGGTTTCATTTTCAAAAAAAGACCTCCTTTCTTTTTTTTGTTTGACATATCGTACTTATATATTTTTAATATTTTTTTTCAATATGGTTTTATAGAAAAAAAGGCTGGATAAACCAACCTTTTTTTATTTTACAATATATTCGCTGCCAACTCAGCTAACTCACTGCGCTCACCTTTTTCAAGCATAACGTGAGCAAATATTTTTTGCCCTGTCATTTTGGTTATGAGGTGAGATAATCCGTTTGAGTATGCATCTAGATATGGACTATCTATTTGCGAAACATCACCGCAAAAAACAATTTTGGTATTATGCCCAGCACGAGTGACAATGGTTTTCACCTCATGTGGTGTCAAATTCTGTGACTCATCAATTACAAAAAACGTATCATTTAGACTTCGGCCTCGAATAGAAGCCAATGGTTGGATAGATATAAGACCTGCTTTTTGCTTTTGATCAATAAAATCACCATCTTTTTGATTCATCTGACGCTTAATAAACGCCAAATTATCAAACAACCCTTGCATGTATGGAGACACTTTTTCTTGTGCATCTCCGGGTAAAAAGCCTATTTCTTTATTTCCCAAAGGGACCGTGGCTGCGGCTATAATAAGCTGAGCAACTTTTTCCTCTTTAAGAAGTTGCAATCCAGCTGCAATTGAAAACAGTGTTTTGCCTGTACCTGCTTTTCCTGAGAGACAAATCAATTTTATATATAGATCCAATAAAGCATTTACAGAAAACGTCTGTTCAGCATTTCTTGGCATAATACCTGAAATCTTTTCCTTTTTTTGTAAAATAGAAAGCTTCCCTTCAGAATATCTTGCCAGCGCTGTTGGTGATTTCTCACTTTCTTTGGCTTCAGTTTTTGCTTCTCCCAAGATGAAATACATATTTTCTGGTATCCCGCCAGTAACACACTTTGCTAATATTTTATCAGCCTCTTGTGGTTCCTGTGGTTTGGAATAAAATTTCTTTATTTTCTCTTGAGGATAGTTTGGACATTTTGCCCTACCCAGAAGTCCTTCAAACTTCGTTTTATCGTTTTCGTAATCTTCAGCCTCCAATCCTAAGACATCAGCCTTGATTCGTAAGTTGACGTCTTTTGTAACAAAGATAACCTTCCTTGTTTCATCTTTTTTATTTGACATATCAAAGACAAGACCCAGAATTCTATTATCACTCATATCTTCAGGAAAGGCTATTTTGATTTCTTCTGAAATTTTCCCTGTTATTTTAACTTGAATTAAGCCCTTTCCTGTACCCAAAGATACACCACCATTTGACAGCGCAGATTTTTTTTCATGTTTTTCTTTACGAAAAACATCCATACTACGGATAAATTGGCGAGCATTGTGGTTTCGTTCCTCGTTACCCTTTTTAAATTTATCCAACTCTTCGAGAACAATCGTCGCTATAACGACATCATGTTCTTGAAATTTATGAATACAATCAGGATCGTGAAGAATCACATTTGTATCCAACACGAAAACTTTCTTGATGGGTTTGTTCATAATTATTTGTTTTTGTTTGTTATTTAAGTACTTTACTTTTTTGTTAAAGGTTTTCAAGTAGGTTTTATAAAAAAATAAGATCTATTGATTTTTGAGAGCCAAATTTATATTATATTCCAGTTTATTATTGGCTTTGAAATTATATGAGAATAAATAAATTAGAGAAAAATCAGAAATTTGTTGGACGAAAATTACGAGAAATTGCGAAAAACCAAAAAACAAATATCGCAACTGTATTACTTGTAGGTAGTTTTTTATTTACAAATAATCTATATGCCGATGATGATAAGAAAGCAAACGATAAAAAAACAAATGAAGTAGCAAAAAACGAGATAAACACAGTTGAAACAATAAAAAACGAAACTAATACAATTGAAACAACTAAA
>CAZZEA010000086.1:0-3917 GCA_964652925.1 uncultured Candidatus Peribacteria bacterium
AGTCTATTGTTGAGCTTCAATTTACAGCAATTCGTTTAAGTAGTATATTGTTTCAATTAATTTCGTGACTAATATTTGCCAATGTCATATCTGCTCAGGCAGCATTATGTGTTGTTTCAGTGGTTGTGTATATTTCGTTTGATCAGGCATCTCCATAAGTTTTTGTTGAAATGTTGAACCAAATTTCGTTTGATACTTCTCAAAGATTTCATGAATCATCTTTTGGTATTATAAAGAGATAGTATTTTGTTAGTGGGTTTATTCCGTCTGACATTCCTAGTTCTGCGTAAAAAGGGTTTTCGTTGTTTGTTATTGTGATTGCTTTTTCTTTGGTTTCGTTTAATAAACTTGTATTTTCCAATATTTCAGTGAGAGGAAACTCACTATACATTAGTGTGTAGTTTGAAATATTGGTGTTATTTTGCATTTTTATCAAAGGAGATTGAATGATAGCTTTTTCATCTGTTATTTCTTTGATGGTTATTTTCTCAGTTGTGGTATATCAAAAATTTATTTCGTTTCACAAACTATCAATAAGATCTCACAATCATTCAGCATTTGCTACAAGAGAAAACACACTAATTGTTGCTATAAGAAATGTTGATATTGTTTTTTTCATCTACCTTAAAAAGAAATTAAAACAATCTTGTTTGGTTTGTTATACCTAGCTTCATTTGTTTTTCAAGTGATTTTTTATCCTATTCTTTCTACTTCCTTGGTTTCCTTGTGTTTTGTATAAAGTTTTGATAGATATAATAATTCAAACAGTAATAATCACAAAAAACTTATTATCCAAACTATAATTCTAAGAAATGGATAAATGAGAAAAAGAATCAAAATTATTACTGGATAGTAGATATTTGGCGATTTAAGTTTTTCGTTTATAATTTGTAATGTATAGTCACAAATTGTGTTGTTTAGCTTCTCGTTTTCTACGATAGTTTGTGTTATTACTTTATCCTTTCGTAGCTTTGTTTTGTTTATTATACTATCTTCTTTTTTGGTAGATATTTCTATGTCTTTACTTGCTTCAAATAAATCTCAAAAGGTAGATCAAAGAACAGATTTTGTTTTTTCTGTTATCTCTTGTGTCTTTTCTCGACTTACTTTGAATGGTTTTGTGATGGTAGCAATAATTTTGTCTGATTGATTACTTAATTCTTGGCAATTCATGGGAAATTGACTAAAAAAGTTGACAATAACAGTGCTATAAACCAATGACAAAGCCATAGTAAATAAATATCATCCTACCGAAAAATAACTAAATCCATCAAATCATGTACTTCACTCTGTTTGTCGATAGAGATTGTTTACCAATAAACCTATCATTGCATGAAATCAGATATTTGCTATTCGCATAGTTGTTGTTTGTGGCGTCATAATAACGCCAGTTATTGTTATTCATAGAATCAGTGCTATCAAGAGGTATCGCCACTTGAATTTATAAATTTCTATATAAAAAAAATGAAACGAAATAAAAAAAATAAAAGTACTAATCAACGATAAAATTAATTCGTGATTGTGAAAAAGAAATGTGATTGCTACACCATAACTTGATAAAGCTATTGATCATCGAATGAAAAATCTGATTTTTTGTTTGGTTGAAATGTTCATTTTTTTATAAAAAAAGATAAGAAATTATGCGATCTGCATATACCAAGAGTATCCAAAACGCTATTATAAGTGTTGGGAAAAAGGGAATTGTAGTCTTTTGATTTTTACCTATTTTTATTGTGGTTTGTTTTTTTGCTAGCCACATAATTCCAGCATACACCAATCATAAAAGAGCTGCAATCATTATGATGCTTATAATTATCTTTATATGATTTTGTAGTGAAATTTGCATTGCATTAAATTGTTCTATGATAGGGATTGCGGCACCCAATGAAAATCCCAAAAAAATATCACCTTGTCAAAATCACTCTTCATGGCTTTTATATCTGATTTTGATATATCGTTTAGCTCAAAAATATATTAGTCAGAAAACTGCTGCAAACATAAGTGAAGCAATAACTGTTCATTGATAATTTCCTATTATTCATACGAATTGTCGAATGAGAATCCATATTATTGTACATATTCGAATTGGCATATGAAGTTCTTGTTTCTTGATGTCTTGGATAAGTAAAAGTAATATTCATCGATTGGTTATGCTTCGAAATACAAAATATATTCGATGTAATCATCCAGGAACAAGAAAACTTCCTATATCGAAAACTAGATAATATGAAAACACGAAGACCAATCCAGAAACTATTTCTAGTATTGGATATTGTCGGGAAATCGGTTTTTTACAGTATTCACACTTTCATCATTGGAAAAAAAAGCTTAATAATGGGATTAGGTTTTTGGCTTTTAATCTTTGGCTGCAATGAGGGCATTTGGAAAATCAGAAAAGAATTCACTTTATTTTTTTTCGGCTAATTTCGTCTTCTAATCTCGTTAGAAGTACTGATCAAAGCGATCAAAAAATAGTTCATAATAAAAAAATTATCAAATACATCTTTGTTTTACAATACAATAATAAATCTGAATTTGTTTTTATGGTTTGGATTGTTTTTTTCAAATAGAATTTTATTTGTGAAAATTTGCTTTTTTTGAAATTTTACTTTATAATTGTTTATGGATTTTATTTTTTTAATGCTTTTGTTATGGGAAAAGTGAGTAGTTTTGATAAAATTAAAGACATATTGCCTGTTGGAAGTAGTTGATTAAACAATGGATCAACTAAAACTAATTGGAGGAAAATAAAAAAACATCCTGATTATGAACCTCATCAAGAGTATAAAGAATGAGCGTATGTAGATAACATTAAAAATGTTTTGCTTTGTGATTTTTCTGACGATTTAGATTTTTGGTGAATTCCATGAAAAAAATGAGATCTTGTTGTTTCTGCTGGTACAAGGGAGGAAGATGTTACTACAACATTAAAATCATTTGAAAAAATATGAAAAACACTGGAGGATAGTAAAAATGATATTTTGAAAATATTGGACATTTACGTTCCAAATCATTCTAGAAATAAAATTATTCGTAATGCTGATAAAATTGCAAAAGCAATAGATCCTATATTTGTTAAAATATTGGATAATATAGACAAAGAAGATGTGAAAAGGTTTGTGAAATGAGTTGATCTTTCAAGAAAAATGATGGAAGAGAAAGTCTATATGTGAGTTGTTTCAAATGTTGGTGAAACATGAATTACGGTATCTATTGGGTCTAAGCTTTGATATCAAGTCGATTATGAAATTCCTTATACTAGATTGCCAGAAAACATGAAAAACAATAAATTTCGCAAATGATGGACTGTTTTTGTTGATGTAAAAAAAGATTATGAGAAAATAACATTGTCTTCTCGTGAGGAGTTTAATAAACCAAGGTTAGATGCCCTCAAAGATATGAATATAAAAATTAATGGATATGAAACTGTTTTCTATATGACAAAAGCATGAAAATTATTAAAATGAAAAATTATATGACTTGGTGATGATGTTTTTGGTAAGCAAGTTATCTTTCAAACAAAAGATGGAAAAAAGAAGTTTCCTATTACTATAGATGCTTTGAAAGAGTGAAGAAATCTTGCGAAACAAGCGTATCAAAAAATTAATAATGATTATTCAAGAAATAATAAAAACCAATTTCCTTTAAAGAAAAAACCGTCTTCTTCTCATATTAAAGATCAGTATGTCGTTACAAAAAAATAAAAAATATATGTTAATCAATAGTATGTTGTGCAGGAACAGGGTCCTCGATGCCAAGTCAGCGAGCGACTTTTTTTAGTGTTGTTCGAGAAAATCATAGTATAATTAGATTTAAACCTATTGCCCATAAAAATCGTGTTCGATTTGATGGAGCTATATATGTTTTTATCAAAAATCAAAGAATTCCTAAAAAGAGGAGTATTCATCGTATTTTTG
>CAZZEA010000086.1:3933-4159 GCA_964652925.1 uncultured Candidatus Peribacteria bacterium
AAAGGTTTTTGATTGGTGATATCTTGTTTTTGTGGGCAACGAGGATGGCACCAGCCATGAATAGAAATTCTATGACTAATTGAGTTAGAACTCAACCAGCGAGACCCCGTTTGGGAATCACGAAGATTCATAGGGATACTCAGATAATTACGCCAATTCCGTTGATTCCCAAGAGAACATCTTGTCTATCTACCGTAACGAAGAGATAATTATATACTTGTTTGAA
>CAZZEA010000087.1:0-1041 GCA_964652925.1 uncultured Candidatus Peribacteria bacterium
GCTCCACAGTTTGCACATTTTCCTACTTGATATGTTTCTGTCATTCTTCTCAGATTGATAGTTTCCCAAGTAGCATGTCTTGTACGACTTGCCGTTTTGGATATTTTTTTCTTTGGACCGATTGTCATCTTTTACATTTTATAAATAAAATTAGTTTTAAGTGTTAAGCTTTGAGCATTAAGCTTTTTTTACTCAACATTCAATATTCAACACTCAACACAAAAAATTAATCTACATTAACAACAGTTTTGAGGTATCTTCTTCCATCAAATCTTTCAAAATTTTTCTTAGAAAAAGAAACAGTTCCATCTACAGCTGCATGAATAGAAAAATCTTTACCTGCATAGGTATTTTTACCACATTCATATTTAGATCATTTTTGTCTAATGATAATATTCCCTGCAGCAACAATTTGTCATCCAAATACTTTGACTCCTCTATATTTTGGATTCGAGTCTCTTAAGTTTTCCGCCGATCAACCGGCTTTCTTGTGTGCCATAACATTCAAAAACAAATTAAAAATTGACAGTTTTTACTTTTATGTATTTACTCTTATATTTCAAGAGATTTTATTCTTCTAATCATTGAGATTTTCTATATACCTCCCCTACTGGCAATAATCTACCAATAATTACATTAGATTTTAAGTCAGAAAGCGTATCTATAGCTCCTCTTAATGATGCACCTACCATCACTCTAATTGTTTCTTGGAATGATGCTGATGAGAGCCATGAATCTGTTTCTTTTGCGATATTTGTTAATCACAAAGCTAATCTTCTTCATTTTGCTGGTGTCTTCCCTTGTAATTCAAGATCTCTATTAATACGAATAAATTGTTCGTATTTTACGTGAGTACCAGGAATTAAACTACTATCTCATGAATCTTCTATAAATACTTTTGAAAATAACTGTTTAACTATAACTTCTACGTGTTTATCGTTTAGATCTTGTCCTTGAGATGCATATACTTTCTTTGTCTCTCTGATAATGTATTTTTGAGCCAACAAATCTCAAACAATTTCTTTATATTCTCTAATATCC
>CAZZEA010000087.1:1054-4152 GCA_964652925.1 uncultured Candidatus Peribacteria bacterium
TAGGGTTAGAACATTTCATTTGTATACATATTCTCCTTCTTTTACTTTTGGAGATAAACCATGAAGTGCTCTACTAAATGATTCTTGTACTCAAAGAACAATGTAATCTTTTTTGATTTCAAGAACTTTTCATTCTTCTTGGAGTTTTAATTTACTTTTTCATTTGATAGCATAAACCTCACCTTTTGCTAATTCCATTCATTTTTTCACAGTTACTTCGTAACCAGTCTTAACAACATATGTTTTCTTCTGATAATCAGACAATACTCTAATATATTTTAATTTGTTGTGTTCATAGAATGATACTGTTCCATCAAATGGAGTAACAATAGCTGGTAAATTTGGAGATCTTACTTCAAAAAGTTGTTTAATTCTATCTACTCCATCAGCAACATCTCAAGCACCAGTAATAACTCATCATGAGTGAAATTGTTTCATCGTCAACTGAGTAGTTGGTTCTCCCATTGATTGAGCTGCAATAATTCAAACAGGAACTCAAATATCAACTATTCTTCTTGTAGAAAGATCCATACCATAACAATTTTGACATACTCCACTAATAGTATTACAAACCAATGGTGTTCTGATTTTTAATTCAGATATTCACAATGCCTCAACAAGCGTTATACGGTCTTTTGTAAGCAATTCTCAAGCTGATAATAATATATTTCACTTTTCATCTAGAATATCTTCAGCAACAATTCTACCATATAATGCACGATAAAAATCTTCTCAAATTGTATCGTATTCTGATTTAGAGAATATCAATGATTTTTCTGTTCCACAATCTTTTTCTCTAACAATTACCTCTTGAGCAGAATCACAAAGTTTTCTTGTAAGATATCATGAATCTGCAGTTCTCAATGCGGTATCAGCTTTACCCTTTCTACCCGCATGGGCAGAGATAAAGTATTCAATTGGTCTAAGTCATTCTACATACGAATTTTTGATAGGTAGTTCTATAACTTCTCATTGAGGATTAACTACAAGTCATTTCATACCAGAAATCTGGGTCATATGTGTTTGCGATCATCTAGCTCATGAATCAATCATCGTATACAAATCTTGTCCTGGCCTAGTAATATTTTTCAAACTACTTTCTACTATAGACTTAACTTCTGTCCATATTTTTACAATATTTCTATGCTTTTCCTCATCAGAGAAGAATCATTTATAATAGTATTTATACACTTCATTTGTTCTTTCATCTCAATTCTTTAATTCATCGTCTTTCCCTTTTGGTACAACCATATCAAGAACGCTTATTGATGTAGCAGCAATAGTTGAATATTTAAATCAAAGATCCTTTATAGCATCAGCAACCTGTACTGTTGTTTGCATATCATATTCATCAAAAATTCTACTAAGAATTTTTTTTAGATCTTTTGATTTTTGGTTAGTATTTATAAATCTGATTTTTTCTGGAAGAATATTATTAAATATTACTCTTCCTACTGTTGTTTCAATTGGTTCATTATTATAAACCAGAATTATTTTATCTTTAATTTGAAGATCACCATTGTTGTATACTTCCAAAATCTTTTCTATACTTGAAAAAACTCAACATAGTGGATTGTTTTTTGTCCATTCAGCTTGTGTTGTATTTTCTGGATATCTTGTATCATAAAAATCTGTAATATAATAGATTCCAAGTACCATATCCTGAGAATGAGTAATAGTTGGATCTCCAGAACCTGGTTTCAAAATATTTTTATCTGCAGCGATAAGCTCTTTTGCTTCTTTTTGTGCTTCATCTGAAATAGGAAGATGAACCGCCATTTGATCTCAGTCGAAATCGGCATTAAAGGCAGGACATACAAGCGGATGAATTCTTATTGTTTTACCAGGCATAAGCTTGATTTTGAACGCTTCAATAGAAAGTCTGTGAAGTGTCGGAGCACGATTTAGAAGAACATATTTATCTTTAATTACTTCTTCTAAGAACGTCAAAGCAACAGGAGATTCTTCTTTGATCATTTTTTCTGCCTGTTTTGGTGTATATGCGATTTTTTTTTCAATAAGCTTACCAATAATAAATGGCGTAAACATTTTTACCGCAATATATATTGGCAATCCACATTCATTAAGTTTCAAATTAGGCCCAACAGTAATAATAGATCTTCAAGAATAATCTACTCTCTTTCCAAGAAGATTTTTTCTAAAGATTCCTTCTTTACCAGAAAGCATATCTGATAATGATTTGAAAACCTTGATACCAGCTCCCGCACCTGCTGCGCTATTTTTTTCTCATACCAACAAATTGTTTACTGATTCTTGGAGCAATCTGATTTCATTTTTCTTTACAACATCAGGCATTCCTACTTGAATCATTTTTTTCAATCTGATATTTCTCATCAGTACACGTCTGTAGAAAAGGTTTACATCTGATGATGCAAATCTTCCTCATTCAAGTTGTACCACCGGTCTCAAATCAGGCGGAATTACTGGTAATTTTCTAATCACCATGTTTTCTGGTTGTACTCCAGAAATATGTAAATTGATCAATAATTTAATCAATGCTATTGTTTTTCTTTTTTGGTCTTCTGATTTAAGTTCTCTGTAAAGCTTTACTTTATTTTTGATTTCTTTTTCTACATCAATAGATTGCAGCATCTTTAATATAGCTTCAGGTCATGACTGAAACAAAACAACATCTGATAGAGAAGAAAAAATTGCTCTATAATCACTTTCCATAATTGTTGATCCAAATCCTAGATCCGCAACAATAGACTTGATTCTCAAAAATTCTTTTTCAAGAGATTCTACATTTTCTTTGTATAATTTTTCTACATCTTTTACTTTTTTCTTGTCTTGATTGTTTGCTAACTCTTCTTTGTAAAGTGTTTCAAGTTCTGCAATTTTTGTTTTATAATCAGATTCTAATTTTGCTTTTATTTTACTTTTACCATCCTGATTAATATCTTTTACAAGAACATATTTCACAAATGACAAAATCTTATCAATTTCATTTGCAGAAAGATTTAAGAGTTGATTGATTCCTCATAAAGGACTAGCTTTATACCAAACATGAATTACAGGAACAGCAAGTTCTATATGTACCATTCTTGATCTTCTTACTCTGGAAGTGGTTACTTCTA
>CAZZEA010000088.1:0-4147 GCA_964652925.1 uncultured Candidatus Peribacteria bacterium
TTTCCTTCTTCGTCTCCAGTATCGCTAATCACCGTTTTTCATCTTTGGAATTTATTGCTAAATATCTTTTTGAGCGGTTTGTTGATATGGAATTCTTTGGGGAAACGGCCAGAGATTACGGTAAGATATTCTTTCTGGATTTCTCTATTTCTGATAATCTCGTTGATATATTGCAGAGCATCGTACGTTTTCCCAGCGATCAACACTCATGAGGTTTCTTTGTCCAATCTATATCCAAACGACGCATTAAATGTTTCTCATGTATTTGGAATATAGGCACGAAGCAAATCATGCATGTTGCGTTGTTTATGTTCGTTATCCGAAGGATGAATGCTTATGCCAGTTGGCTTGTTGAAAACAAGCCAGTTTTTGTCTTCAAAAAGGATCAATGATTTTACATAGTTCACATCAATAGGCAAAGATTTTTTTGGTTTTGGCGAGGTTGTTTCTGCTTTGTTTGCAAAGAATTCATCTTTTATCAAAACTTTATCGCCATTGTGTAATCTATAATCTTCTTTCGATTTCTTGCCATTTACGGTGATTTCTCTGTTTCTAATTCCACGATAAATATCAGCAAGCGCTATCTGTGGCTGCATTCTAAAATATTTTCTCAAAAATCTATCAAATCTCTGATCGTGATTGGAATTGTCGATAGTAATTTCTTTCATAAATAATATATATACAAACAAATAAATAATTCTGATGTTAAATTTTGATTATATATGTTTTTATAATTTTGCTTGCCGTTTACAATGGGGAATTCTTCTTGATTTTTTTATAGTATAGTTTATATTTACCAAGGTTAATTTTTTTATTTATTAATTATTTTTTTATGAAAAAATTTTCTTTGGTAGTTCTTTTGGGCTTGTCCTTATTCCTTCTATGATGTTGAAATCAAGAAACAAATGATGAAGAGCATAATAATCAACCAGATGAACAACAACAAAATGTCTCAAAGTCAGAAAGTGATTTTGATATGTCAGAATGTATGAAATGATGTGAAATGATGCGAAACAAAGAATGATTGGAAGAAAAAATGTTTGGTGATTGTAAATCTCTTTGTACAGCTGGAAAAGCAATGGAAGAAGGAGATGCTTCAGGGTGTGAAGATTCTGAATGAATAATGAAAGACTCTTGTTATTCTAGCGTTGCTCATGAAACGTTAAATCCAAATATTTGTGAAAAAGTGACTGATGGTATGATAAGATATGGTTGTTATGCAAGTATTGCAGAAGAAAAAAAAGATGATTCAATCTGTAATAAAATCGAAGATAAAATGTTTAAGGCGGCTTGTATTGATTCAGTAAAAGCGGAATAAAAATGATAATATAAAAAACGAGCAATATTGTCTCGTTTTTTCTTTTTTATTTTACTTGAATTTTTCTAGTAAATAATTACAAGTTCTTTCACCTAGGAAGATTTTTCATCTAGGAGTAATGGTGGCTGTAGCTCAGCTGGTAGAGTAGCAGACTGTGACTCTGTTCGTCGCGGGTTCGATCCCCGTCAGCCACCCCATGAAAATTGGATTCCGCGAAAGTGGAATTTTTTTTATAAAAAATTTTTACTTGAAACTTATTAACGAAATACTACAAAAAAGTGTTTTATTAACTTTTATAAGTTATGCTTGAAACTTACAGACAACAAATTGATCTTATTGATACGAAAATTCTTGAATTATTAGCGCAAAGAGCCGAACTATCTCAAAAAATAGGACACTATAAGCAACAGCCTCCCTATTAATCAGCCAGAAAGATGGAATCAATTACTTCATAATCGTCAAGAACAAGCAAAAGAACTCTGAATTTAACCAATTTTTATAAAAGATCTACGGACTCGTATTCATCAAGAATCTTTAGATATCCAAAATTCCAATGAATAAATATGATAAAGCTCTAGAATATGAAATATTTATCAAAAAAGAATATAGCTTTGCAGATGAAGTTATCAAACAAGCAAAGATTGTTTTTGATATTGGAGGACATATAGGATTGTTTAGTCAGTATTGTTACTCACTCAATCCATGATGTGAAATCCATTACTTTGAACCGATACCAGAGCTCTATAATCAAGCAAAAGAACAATTAAAAAATCAGAATATTGTTTTGAATAACATCGGAATATCCGCACAAACAGGACAACAACGCATCTATTTTAATTCACAAAAAACGATGCAAAGTAGTATATTTAATCAAACATTTCTTAACCCAACGGGAGAGGAAAGAGTAGTGCAAATGCAAAATATAGAGGAATATTGTGTGCGGCAAAACATCTCCTGCATTGATCTCCTAAAACTCGATGTCGAGGGAATGGAGTATGAAATCCTTGAGTCATTCTCCGATGAATTTTTACAAAAAATTCAAGCTCTGCTGCTTGAATTTCATATATTTTCTCCTGAAATGGAAACTAAATTAAATGATCTAGAAAAAAAATTATCGCAAAAATTTATAATTAAACAAATCATTAATCCTTATAGCTCTCTTTTGTGATACTTGTTTTGTTTGCACGGTCAGTAGGTTTTGGATCCTTATTTGGCATCTTTACTTTTATATGGACTTCTCTAATACCGTTAAGCCCTTCAGATTTTTGCTGATAAATGTCTGTTGTATCAAGTTCTGAATATGCTTTTTTGATTCCTTTAACTATGGTAAAAACTCAACATCCTGCTCATCCTTCCTCAGAAAGGGTTCAATTAACAAGCTGATCTTTTAGGTAAGTTTTTATTTTTTTTATATCATTTTCGGCTTTGCTTGTTATATCTATTTTCTCTTGTAAATCCGAAATTTTTTTTGTTTTCGTAAAGTTTTGGGTCTCAAAAAATAAGTTATCTTCAGTTTCATGAAATTTAAATTTTGCATCGCGAGTTTCGGAAACCTCTCAATGTTTTATCATGTTTTCTAATAATTCTACGACAACAGACATAATAATTTTTTTTCTTCTAATGTTTAGAAACTCTTCTCATCATAATATCTTAAAGATGTCGTCATAAATAGGCTTTATCTGGTCGTAAATATCTTTTTTGTCTGTGAATTTCTTCTGGTACACTTCATCGCTAGCAGTTATTGTGATTTTTTCTGTTTGAGACAACACAGCTCTTGTATCAGGATAATTAAGATTTTGGTTCATTACAGATGAAATAACTAAATATTTTTTTTGATGATAAAAAAAGGAAACAGAATATCAAGTCAAAATATATTAGAAATCTGTATTGAAAACAAGAATGCAAACAATAATATAAAGTCTGATTTTTAATTTTTTATAAAATAATTATGTACACAATTCAAAATGTTTTTGCACGTGAAGTATTGGATTCAAGAGGAAATCCTACTGTTGAAGTTGAACTTACGTTGTCATCATGACATATGGGAAGAGCAATTGTTCCATCAGGAGCATCTACAGGAGTCCATGAAGCGTTGGAACTTAGAGATGGAGACAATGCAAGATATTTAGGGAAAGGAGTTCTTAAAGCCGTTGAAAATGTAAATACAACAATAAAATCAGCTATCGTAGGAAAAGAATTTGCTAATTATAGAACTTTAGATGAGGCAATGATTGCTTTAGATGGTACACCAAACAAATCTAAATTAGGAGCAAATGCAATTTTAGGAGTTTCTATGGCTTTCGTAGTTGCAGCTTCACAATCAGAAGGGAAATGGGTATATGAATATCTTGGAGAAGGGAAAGGACATGTTCTTCCTTACCCAATGATGAATATTATCAATGGAGGTTCTCATGCAGATAATAATGTAGATATTCAAGAATTTATGATTGTACCTGTAGGGGCTGCTAATGTTCATGAAGCAATAAGAATGGGAGCTGAAGTATTCCATAATTTGAAAAAGATTTTGAAAGGAAAAGGAATGGCTACTTCTGTAGGAGATGAAGGAGGATATGCTCCAAATCTAGGATCGAATGAAGAAGCTATCCAAGTTATTATTGAAGCAATTAGCAAAGCGGGATATACAACTGAGCAAATTAAAATAGCGCTTGATTGTGCTGCTTCTGAATTCTACAAAGAAGGAAAATATGTACTTGAAGGAGAAGGAAAAACCTTAACTTCTTCAGAACTTATTGATTTATACGCAGATTGGACAAAAAAATATCCAATTATCTCTATTGAAGATGGTTTAGCAGAAGATGATTTTGATGG
>CAZZEA010000089.1:0-4141 GCA_964652925.1 uncultured Candidatus Peribacteria bacterium
AAATTTTGAAAAAATAGATACATACTACCTGTTCCTTTTTATTTTTATGGATAATATTTTGGGGAAAAGAAGAAAAAGTAAAAGTATAATTTTAAATAAATATAAACTCTGAATTTCTTTTATCGCTTTATGATGAATATTTTTTTTCTCGTTTTATTTGGCGGAAGGGTCTCCACTTTTTGTTTTTTTGAAAGAATACGCTAGTATACCGTTTGGTGAAGTGGGATTGATGATATTTTTTGCTCTTTGTATTCTTGTGGGAATTATGATTTTGGCCAAAGGCCATTTGATTAAATTACTTATAAAACAGTTTCTTTTGGTAATGATTTTGGTTTCCGCCATCTTAAATTTTTCGATTGTTGACTGAGATGCTACACAATACGAAAAACTTGGATGATATATTTCTTGGCCATTGATATACCTTTTGGATACCGTTTTTGGTGGAAATGCATTGGCTACCAAAGTCTTTATTATTATTCTTATGATATTACTTATTTGATGGATATTGTATACCTTTAATTTTTCGTTGCCAAGAATAAATATCAATATCAGAGAAGAACAAAAACCAAACAAACCAAGTAGACAACAAGATCATGATATCGCCAAAAAGATTTCCAAAGTAACCAATAGAGATCAAGATGATGAAGAGGAAGAAGAATATACACCTCAAACTATTTCAAAATCTTTTGTCTCTACATTATTGAAAAAAAGAGTAGAAGAAAAAATCCAAGAAAAAGAAAAAAAACCAAGACCAGTAATAAATTTCTCTGGAGAAAAGCCAACATTTATGCTCAATATTTTGGAAAACTGAGATCAAAAAGTAAGTATAGATGAAGCATTCCTCATGGAGAAAGCCAAGTCTTTACAAAGCAAACTACTAGAATTTAATGTTCCTATTCTGATTGAATGATTTGATATATGACCATCTATTGTACAAATAAGAATCAAACCAGAATCTGGAATTAAAATCACAACTATTGAATGATTGACAAATGATATTGCAATGTCTTTGAAATGCAAATCACTGAGAATCATTGCTCCAATACCAGGTACGGATTGTGTGGGAATCCAAATTCCTAATCCAAAACCATCTATGGTTAGAGTTGCAGATATTTTGGGAACTGATGAATTTCAAGAATCAATCAAACATTCTGATACAAATCTAACTCTTGGTAAAGCTATTGATGGTTCTGTAATTGTAAAAACACTAGAATCAATGCCCCATCTTCTTGTTGCATGAGCGACATGATCTGGTAAATCTGTGGGAGTAAACGATTTTATATTGAGTTTAATGTATCAAAACACCCCATCTGAACTAAAATTTTTGATGGTTGACCCAAAACAGGTAGAATTGGAACTATATTCTGGATTACCTTATTTATTAGCACCTATTGTTTATGAATCCGAGAAAGCACTGAAATTATTGAAATGGTCGGTAAATGAAATGGAAAGAAGGTATTCGTTACTCAAAGAAAAAAGAGTAAAAAACATAGATGAATACAATAGTAAGATAATATGAGAAAAAATGTACCGTATCGTGTTTGTGATAGATGAATTAGCTGATATGATGATGTCAGGAAACAAAAAAGATGTAGAAACTTGTATCACGCGTATAGCCCAAAAAGCCCGTGCCGTAGGAATTCACCTAATTGTAGCTACGCAAAGACCTTCGGTAAATGTAATTACTGGTCTTATCAAAGCAAATATACCTACAAGAATTGCATTTGGAGTGGTTTCAGAAATTGACAGTAGAACAATCCTTGGTAGAAAATGAGCAGAGGCTCTGCTTGGAAAATGAGACTTATTGTACATTGACCCTTCTACTAAACATCCTATCAGAATTCAAGCACCATTTGTCTCCACAGAAGAAATAGAAAAAGTTGTACAAACCCTCAAAAACAAATATATGTGATGATTGACAGAAGATGATATCTACAATCCAGAAATCGTACAAATGCTTGAAAGCAAAATGGAATCTGGAGATGGGTTGTTTGGATGAGGAAACGGTGATGATGACGAACTGATAGAACAGGCTATCCAAGTGATTGCGGAAACAAGAAAAGCATCGGCTACTCTACTACAAAGAAAACTTTGAGTAGGATTTGCTCGTGCTGCGAGAATCATGGATCAAATGGAAGAAAGAGGGATAATTGGCCCTCAAGACTGAGCAAAACCTAGAGATATATTTTTATAACAGATAAATGTAAATATAAAAAAAAGGGAAGGACAAACCTTCCTTTTTTCTATACTATAAAGTAATTTGGATTGGTCAGAATCTCTTTTAGATCATGACCTTCTTCTTCCATTTCATCTTCTACAGGAATCCAAAAAACATTAAATTTTTCTGTCTCTTGAATAATGGTCGTGATCATAATAATCAGACACTTCCTTGAAGATGAATTCATGAAATCCAGCTTAAAGATAAGAACTATATACTTATCTTCTAGGACCCATGACAAGATCTTTGAAGTTATTGCCTGGTAAAATACTTGTTGATCTTCAAAGAAAGATTTTCCCTGAATCAATAAGTAAACTACTTGGGTATTTGGTCTTATCTTAATATGCTCTGCATATTCTGCTCCTAAATGAGAGTAATAATCATAATCAGCTTCAGAAAAATGAGTATTATCTTTTATGGTATCTAGAGAAGAAGATGCAACAACATATGGCTTGTTTCTTAGCTGTTTATCGTTGATAACAATAAGTTTTGCCATTTGTTTTTTGTTTTTTATTTTTAGGGTTTAAAATCTGGTTCGATTTTTATAATCATCTAAAAAACAAAGTCAAGATAGTTTTTGAGTTTTTTATATTTATCACGACTGTCGCAAATTATATAACTTTTTTATAAAAATGGCTGATTATTTTATTTTTTTTTTTGATTTTTTTGGCTGTTTTTTTGTTTTTGAGTATTATTGGTTTGTAGAGTATTTTATTTACATCACATAGCTATGGCTAGACTTAGCAGAATAGAAAGATCTGACAATTGAGAAAGATCTACGAGGAATGAATTAGATAAACTAAAAGATATTATTAGAAACAAACATGATAATGTGAAAGATATTAATGTTGATTTTAAAAATAAAGAAAGTTTTGATAAATCTTCTGAAGCATTATTTGATCTTTTTGTGGTTGAAAATTGGAAAACAAGGAAGCATACGATTTGAACAGAAAACAACATAGACAATAGACCTCTAAAGGAAATTATATGAGACAAAACCCTAAAGCCCGAAGGAAAAACAAAAGTACTGCAAGAAATATTTAAAGAATTTCTTAAAGATGTAATAAAAAACAAAATAACAATAGAAGTGGAAGATCAACATACAAAAGACGCTATACATTGGTTTAATCAGACTTTAAAACTAATAGAATTAGAAGGAAAAGAAATTATGGATTCTATTATCGATCTTTCAAAACTAGAACTCCATGTCCTCCAAGAAGACATTATTAATTTAGCATCTGAAACCAGTTTGAATTGAAGTAGATTGGGTAGTTCATGATTATATAATGTCACTTATGGTATTTGAAGGAATAATGGTAAAGATATAAACAATCAAAATCAACCAAACAACAAAGGAAATGAAGAAACAAGCACCCCTCAAAATCTCTATGAAAGATTACTCTATAGAAAAGATGAAGATCATGTTGATCCCTATGAAAATAATCATTATATCAACAATTGATATAATGCCCCAAATACATTTTTAAAAGATGTTGAAGATATTGAAGACATATATAATGACAAACGCATTAGCAAAGTATTGGCAAAAATATTTTGAAAAAATAGTGAAGAATTAAAAAGAAAACATTTTGAAATAAATTTAGGTACGGAAAAATGACTAGCAAGAATTATTTTAAATGCGCAAGAGTATATAAAAGAATCAGGCTGAACTATTAATCAAAACAACAACACCATAAAAGGCTTGTTTGTTGATGTTCTTGAAAAAATAAAAAAAGAAAAAGATACAAATTATCAAACTGGCACATTGGCTGAACTAGAGATTGAAGATACAAAAAAAATTCTAGAACTACTAAAAGTTCCTTATGAGAAAGATTGATTATTTTGAGATTTTAGAAAGCTTACAAAGATATTTAACGAAGCAAAACGAGAGGATCTTATTACTTTTGCAAATTTAGCACAATC
>CAZZEA010000090.1:0-677 GCA_964652925.1 uncultured Candidatus Peribacteria bacterium
GGGTTGAAAATAAACAGATAAAAAAGGATTGCAAACTCTTCGAGATTCGTTAGTTATATAGCAACATTTATATTCTGATTTTTTATCGTGACTTCAATCTATGTCCATATTCCATTTTGTGCTCAAAAATGTCCGTACTGTTCATTTTACAGTTTTTTTCTCAATCCGGAAATCAAAGATAAAATGATCGATGATTATCTCAAAGCATTGTATCAAGAAATAGAAAAAACTGCACCACATATTATCAACAAGCAAATTAGAAGTATTTATCTTGGTGGTGGTACACCAAATATATTATCTCCTCAGCAGCTTACAGGAATTGTAGATTTTTTGGGGCAACATTTTGATACCAGTGATGTTATGGAGCTCAATATTGAACTCAATCCCTACCCTACTGAAGAAATATATCATCTGATTACTTATTTTCATACTCATTTCAAAAAACGACCGAGGCTTAGATTTAGTTTTGGTATTCAAACTTTTGATAATCAAATTTTGCAAGATGTGTGAAGGCCTGTGAGTTTTGGTGGATTAACTGATTTTTTGAGAGGTTTGAGAGATATCAAACAAGAAAACATGGTATTTAATTTTGATTTTATCGCATTTGGCAAGTTTGGCGAAACGAGGAAGGGCAAAGCCCAACTTTGGGATCTGGGAAAAATAGATTTTTTTGACCG
>CAZZEA010000090.1:687-4096 GCA_964652925.1 uncultured Candidatus Peribacteria bacterium
CAATTCGCTGATAGTTTTTCTCTCTATACCTTGGAGTTATTTCCTGGGTCTGCATGGAAAAGCAAAACCCCTGATCAAGCAATTTCTGGAACCTACTATTGAACTGATGATAATATTTTTACAGAGTTTGCTTATCTCAAAGACATAATTTTAGATGCTGGATACCATAGATATGAATCTTCTAATTTTTCCAAACCCGGAGTAAGTAGTATTCACAATAGAGTCTATCGAACTATGCAAAATTATATAGGATTTTGACCTAGTGCTTCATCATTTAGTAGATTAGAGGGGTTAGATAGATTAGAGGGATGGGGATTTAAAAAGATAGACAAAGAAGTACAAGCTTTGAGGTGGACTAATACATCAAATCTCGTGGAATATTTCAAGGGTAATTATATTGACCCAAACAAAACTACATTTATGACACAAAAAGATATCTTAATTGAATCTTTTTTCTTGGGACTTAGAACTGATGAAGGAGTAACTAATCTTGAAAAATATATTTCTCTCTTGGTACCAAATTACAAAGAACTTATTGAATCCTATAAAGATGAGGGATTACTTTATGATGTTGATGATAGATTATTATTAACTGACCAAGGGATTGATGTTTCCAATACGATTATTACGGATTTATTGAAAGAGATTTAAAAAAATCCACCACCGAAGTAGTGGATCGTTGAAAGAAAATTTCAGAATCTATTTTTTTAGTAAAAGTAATTTCTTGTAAAACATAGCATTTGCTAAATAAAATAATGGAAGTGTCCAAAATAATCCAACAATAATTGCTACTAATCACAAAATATTTATTGCGCCAAGAACTATATTTAGTGCTAGTAAGTTTGCTACTTTTGATTTAGTTACTTCCCAAGATTTTTTGATAGCATTCCATGGTCAAATATTTTCTTCCAAAATCAAATAAGGAACCATTTCCAATCTCAAAGCTACAAATATACCAGGTATAATAAACAATAAAACACCAATCATAGTAAACAATACCATAAGCAAATATGCTAGGAAATACTTGAAAAATTTATCAGGATTTACAAAAATATCCAATGCTCTAGCTTTCTTTTCTTGGATTAAAGAAAGACTCAAATTTTTTAATCACAAATCAACTCGAAGATATGCTATTCACAATAATATAATCAAAACAGAAATTAACAGTGTAGTAGGGCGACTAGGATCTGACAATTCGTTTTGCGTTATTTGTAGTATAAATATCAAAGCTATTCAAAATCAGAATTTCCAGATATTTTTTCTTGCTAATTTCCACGTTGGTTTGATAATTTCACTTTGAGTAAGTCACTCCTCTCTTCATAAATAAACTATAGAAATCAGCATAGTTATAATTCCTAGCAAAAATCATATTCCAGAAAATGTTTTAATATACAAAAGATTTATCATAATGTTTGTATTATCAGCTACGTTTTCGCTCAAAGCTAAAGCGCTAGTTATCCATAAAATTCAAAAGAAAAAAGGGAGAAGCATTCATATTACAGATAAAACCTTTTTCATAAGAAAATAGTATTAAATAATAAAAAAATTCCCTTTTTGTATACATATAATCAAGGGAACTTCAAGAGAACTGAAACTTTTTTATTCTTCTATAATTTGTTCTGCTATTACCAAAATTCTTTGTTTTGCTGTTCCTATTGGATAACACCCCATCAAGGTAAGATAATTTTTGGGATTATTTGCATATTCCATGTAGGTTTCATTTACATGTTGAGGATATTTTATTTGAATATCTACTACTTTATATTCATATAATTGTCATTTCCAAACAATCTGAAGAATATCTCATTGTTCCATTTTTGCAATATGAGCAAAAGCCATACCATAAGGATTGTGCTTCCATCGTTCTTGACTAGTATGTCAAAAAATCAACGTATTACCAGGTTGGCCAGGTTCTGGTGTTGTTGGATATTTTACTACTCCTTCTTTTAGTTCTTCGTTATAGTTTTTGTAAATAAAATCTTTCATATTGGTGTATTTGCTTATTACAATCGGATCATCTACACCAAATCTTGGCACAATCAATCTATTTGTTGGCGGCAAAGTATTGAACATAAAATCATATCATTTTACTTGTTCTGCCAAAAACTCTTCCATATCTTGAGCCAATGGAACAGCTATTTTACTGTTTTCATCTTGATATTTTTGGGTTAATTTTTCTACTTCTTGTTCTTTTTGATATTGATAATCAATTATTGATGAAATAGAACTATCTTGATGCATAATAGCTTTTATATCTTGAGCAACAATATTTTTTTGAGGAGAAAACAATTCTCATATACTACTAAGAAAAAGTTGTGCATTAGTGAACACCGTTACTCACACAAAGGCAATTATTCAAAAAATTAACAATAATTTTATTTCACGTAAAAAACTAAACATCTTGTGCTTTTGTCTTTTGTTGTGAGTAATATGTGCTAAATGATCAATAGTAACATAATTCATTTCAAATCTAACTACAATAGTATAAAACATTTCTATTATATTCAATAGGCCAAGAAAATTCAAAAAATCAGAGTATTTGTTTGTCTATTGGTATTGACAATCACAAAATTATAAAAAAAGAATGGCATAATTGCTCATCCTATATACATTTTTCTATTCTAATATCCTATTGGTTCTAATAGATAGAATAATCATCATGGAATGAAAATAAATCACTACTTCCCAGAAGATTATTCGATACAAAGACATAAACAATAGCACCATTGAAGAAATCACCCCGATAAGAAGAAATACTAAGTCCTTTCTTGATATTTTTATCCAGCGACTTTTACCATTAGCATATAATTCTGGCATAACCTTTACAATATACATAAAGATACATACTTGTAAAATCGTTATTATTCCGGCAGAAATAAATAATATCATTTCTGAATTAAGTCTATACCTATATATCAAATTTGATACAGTAGATATAAACAAAGCTGTCAACAATATTGCGATTAGCACTTTAGACTTTACTCTTATTGATTTATAATAGACCAAAGAGGCCCAAAAATAAAGCAATCCAGCAAGACCTACTACTGTCATAATGAATTTCTTGATATCTATTGAGATATCTACAAAGAAAATCAATGCCCCAAAATAAAAGAGGCTGTAATTTTGAATACCAATTGTCTCATAGTTCTTTCTTTTAGTTTTTTTTTGCAAATTGTTTTTGTTTATTTTTGATTGTAATTTGCAAAAGAAAAAATAGAATTCTTTTTTGGCTAAGTTTATAAACCTCTCTCACATATATGATTTATAACATACTTTACGACAACCCAAACGAAGAACTCCTCACCAGATTACTCAAAATTAGAAACATCACAGACAATGTCGATGCGTTTTTGGAAGCGAGACTTCAAGATTATTGGATAGACCCTTTCTTGCTCAACGATATGGAAGC
>CAZZEA010000091.1:0-4072 GCA_964652925.1 uncultured Candidatus Peribacteria bacterium
GTTTTCCTTCTTTTGCAAGCTCACAAGCGGCAGAAATTACTGCTTCTGTTTGCATTTCTGCAATTTCTGGATACGTAACAACTAATCTACATCCTCTATGCCCAAGCATTGGATTGAATTCGTGAAGATTATGAATTCTTTCTTTAAGTTTGTTCATATCTACATTCATTTCTTTTGAAAGTTCTGCTATATCAGATTCTTCCGTAGGCAAAAATTCATGTAAAGGAGGATCAAAAAACCTTATAGTAACTGGCAATCCTTCCATAGCTTTGAATAACCCAATAAAATCTTCTTTTTGGAATGGAAGTAATTTTGCAAGTGCTTTTTTTCTACCATCAAGATTATCAGACAAAATCATTTCTCTTACCGCTTTAATTCTATCTTCTGCAAAGAACATATGTTCTGTTCTACAAAGTCCAATTCATTCAGCACCAAATTTTCTTGCAACTTCTGCATCATGTGGAGTATCTGCATTTGTTCTTACTCCAAGTTTTCTATATTTATCAGCCCATTTCATCAAAGCTGCAAAATCACCACTTAATTCAGGATCTACCACTTTGAGTGCTCAAGAGAAAACTTCTCATGTAGAACCGTCCAAGGTCATCATATCTCCTTCATTGTATGTTTTTCCATTGATAATAAGTGTCTTAGCTTTTTCATCTACGGTAATTTCACTTGCGCCAGCAACACAACATTTTCCCATTCCTCTTGCAACAACCGCAGCATGAGAAGTCATACCTCCTCTAGCGGTCAAAATTCCTTGAGATGCGTGCATTCCTTGAATATCTTCTGGTGATGTTTCAGTTCTTACCAAGATAACTTTTTTTTCTTCTTCTGCTCGATCATGAGCTGCTTCAGCTGTGAACACAATTTGTCCAACCGCAGCACCTGGTGATGCCGGAAGCCCTTTTGTAAGAAGTTCAGCAGATTTTTTTGCAGATCCTTCAATCTGTTTATGAAGCAACGCATCGAGTTGCTCTGGCTCTACTCTAAGTATTGCTGTCTTTTCATCTATCAATTCTTCGTGTACCATATCTACAGCTATTTTAACCGCAGCTGCAGCTGTCCTTTTTCCATTTCTTGTTTGAAGAATATAAAGCTTTCCTTCTTGAATAGTAAATTCCATATCTTGCATATCTTTGTAATGTTTTTCCAATTTGTGATAAATACTTACCAATTCTGCATAACATTCTGGCATTTGTTTTTCTAATTCTGTAATTTCCAACGGAGTTCTAATTCCCGCAACTACATCCTCTCCCTGCGCATTCATCAAATATTCTCCATAAAATTTATTTTCTCCTGTTGATGGATTTCTCGTAAAACATACTCCAGTTCCTGATGTTTCTCCCATATTTCCAAACACCATTGCTTGGATATTAACTGCAGTTCCAAGTAATCCTTTGATATCATTTAATTTTCTATAAATAATTGCTCTATCGTTATTCCAAGAATTAAAAACTGCATTAACCGCCATAATCAATTGTTCTCTACCATCATTTGGAAACATTTTTCCTGTAGCTTTTTTCACAGCTTCTTTGTATAACGTAACAACCTTTTTAAGATCTTCAGTTTCAAGTTCTGTATCTAATTTCACTCATTTTTCATTTTTTACTGATTGTAATGCGTGTTCAAAATCATGATGAGGAACTTCCATTACTACATCTCCAAACATTTGAATAAATCTTCTATAACTATCCCAAGCGAATCTTGGATTATTTGTCTTTTTGATAAGCCCTTCTACAGATTCATCATTAAGTCCTAGATTTAAAACAGTATCCATCATTCATGGCATAGATGCTTTTGCTCCAGATCTTACAGAAACCAAAAGCGGATCTTCAGAATCTCCAAGTTTTTTACCAGCTTGTTTTTCTAACTTTTGAAGTTTTATTTCTATTTGATCCAAAATTTCTTTTGAATTTGTTTTGTCATTTTTGTAGTATAAATCACAGCATTCTGTAGTAATAGTAAATCCTGGAGGTATAGGTAATCCCATTGAAACCATTTCAGCAAGATTTGCTCCTTTTCCACCTACAATGTCTTTTGCAATTCCTTTAGCTTCATCAAAGGAATATACATACTTTTTTGACTTTTTGAACAAGCACATATTTTTTTCTAAACAAAATAAAAAATCTGACTTTTGTCACATTTGTCATTGTATATGATAATCGTTTTTTTTTTCAAGGGAAGATTGGAAAATAAAGCATATAAAATATTTATTTTTACAAAAAAGGCCCCAAAATAAAGGACCTTTTTTAAAAAAATCACAATAGATTTAACAAGGACAAATTGTAAAATTCTCCAAGATGTTTTCATTTGCATACTGTTCAATTTCGGTTGTGAAACCCGAATACAATTCAATTACTTCTAATTCCCCATAGTTCAACGTAGCTACTTTTTGATAAATTCCACTGAGATAGAGGAAATATAAATCATAGCCTTTCTTTGTAGAACTTGCAATAATGCGGTAAGTAACGTCTTTTTGAGACTCACATAAGAACCCAATCAGACTTCTTTTTTCTTCATCAACCCCTTCTGTAAAAGAAAGTGTCATGTGATTTTGAACCAGCTGAATACTAGCCAATTTTTTCTCGTTCTCTACTACAGAGAATCCAAAACGATCAACAATAATTTCCATAGTTTTGTTTTTTTAGGTTTATTTTTGATTTTCCTAAGATAAAAAAAATCCCCCCGATAACTAAGATGGGTAGGAGTATGTAAGATTTTTATCTTCAATTCTTGATACAAGAAACTCTCCACCCGCTTAGCGAATAATAGGGAGGACAATAATAATATTGTTTGTAACTAGGTTTCTTGTAAGATTCATAGATAACATAAATTTAAATGCGGGTTTTATTTTATATATTTTAGTAGATGATTTCAAGAGATTTTTGATTTTTATTTTTTCTGACTTTTTCTTGCAAAAAGAAATTGGTTTTTTATCATTAATAGCAATATTTTACTTCGATTGACAACAACATGACATCTCTTTCTTGGTCAAACACTAGAATTACTGTTTTGGAATACTGTCAGAAAAAATATTTTTTTACTTATTATAGTGATGGCCTCAAGAAAAAATATCCTGAGCTATGGAAAGAAACAAAGATTCTTAGAAAACTAAAAAGCTTGGATATGTGGATGTGAGAAATGACCCATAGAATTATTTCTATGTATCTTTTTCAGTTTAAAAAACAGATACTAGACAACTGACCAATTCCTGACAAAGAACGAATTACCAGCACTATTAGAAAAAACATGGAAAACACCTTTGCTCAGTCAAAAGCGAATGATTATAGTGATTTTGTAGATTTTTGATTATCAGAACATTTCTATCAAGAGATTGAAGATGATGCCCTTGAGCCAGTTATCCAAAAAGTGATACACAACTTGGAAGTGTTTATATCTAGTAATTATCACCAAAAAATTGAGCAACGATTTCGCAAATGACATCATATTTATATAGAAGATCCTCGTCGTACTAATTTTGAAATGATGAAAGTAGACGTAAGCCAAATACCATGACTTGAAAATATATCTGTCTTGGCAAGCCCAGATTTTTGATTGATGTTTGGAGAAAATAATTACCTGATTCTAGATTGGAAATCTGGAAAAGAAAGCTTGGATGTTTCCGGAATTACAGATCAATTGCGTATATATGCACTCAAAATACTCCTCAAACAAAAAAATAATGATCTTGGTGACCGCAAAATAGATGTATATGAAGTTTATCTTCCTTCATTACATGAAAAATCTGGAACTATTGAACAAACAGATATTGATCATATTGTAAATAAGATTTTGGAAGATATCGAATATCAGAAACAATTTATTGTGGAACAAGATGTGGAAAGAAATGAACCACTCAATCATACGACATTTACAAGAACAAGTAGTGATAAAAAATGCGTATGATGTACATTTAGAAGTGTTTGCCAAAAACTTAAAGAGGTAGAAAGCGCTGAGTAGAATTTACTGTTGAAAATTTTGAAAAAATAGATACATACTACCTGTTCCTTTTTATTTTTTATGGATAATATTTTGGGGAAAAGAAGAAAAAGTAAAAGTATAATTTTAA
>CAZZEA010000092.1:0-4069 GCA_964652925.1 uncultured Candidatus Peribacteria bacterium
TAATTTTAAATCTTTTGAAAGTTTAATCCAGCCACACCTTTTTTACCATTAAGCCTACTATATGATAAAAAAACAATATAAGAAATATTTGTTAATAATTATATTCTTTTTCAGTATTTTGTTTTTTTCAGGCAAAACAAACGCCTTGTGGAACCAATGATATCTAATTAATAGTGATTTTTGGGCAACAAATCCAAGTAATACCCAAATAGCTTCAGCTTTGTTTGGAACAGGAACTCCAATCGTCAGAACATCTTATACTAAAATATGGGACAATTACACATGTTCATCATTGTCTGTACAAACAATAAATCCATGAACTAATACACTACCAGTTTCTTTGGCTGCAAATACTATTTATGTATTAAATTCATGAAATTATATTATAAATGCTCCAAGAAGTTTTGCAGGGAATTGTACCGCTATTATTGGAAAATGAGAGGTAACAATATTTTCTTCTCTAGAAATAAGTCAAATGTTAGCTGCTACATGAACAGCTAGAAATAATATTATTGTAGATAATATAAAATTTGATGGTAAAAATAATGGAGCATGATGAACACATGTATTAACCAATAAAGCAATAGATGTTCCTTATTGATATAATGTTACAATACATAATAGTCAGTTTTATAATTTTAAAAGACCATTATATTTTTGATATGGAATAAATGCTTTGTATAATAGTCAAATATTTAATAATGATGATGGGGGATCTAATTTATGTCAGACATCATGATCATGAACTGAACAGCCTATGATAAATGCACCATGACATCTTAATATAAATAACTGTCTTATTTTCAATAATAATAATTCCTGATTATTATGAACATCCAAAAGTATCGTTATAAATAATACGCAAATATTCAATAATAAACGATCAACTTTTTTTGGTAAATCAGTTACTACAGAATGAGCTGTATTCAATAATGTTATGATATATAATAATCTAATCTGATTAAGGTTGGATTTTGATTATACCATTTTTAATGATGTATATTTATTTAATAATAACCATAAATATAATTCAATAGAATTATGATGTTGAACAGCATATTCAACGAATGCAATTAGAAATTATTATGCATGATCAAAATCTTTTTATACAACAAAAAATGGTGAGCCTACATTAAAAATATTTAATCATTTTAATAGTAATACAAATTTTTCATCATTAGCAAATGGTGAAGATATTGAAGACTATAATTTTTCAAAAGATGAAGGCTGTTGAGTATATTTTTCATTAGATTGATCTTGAAATAGTTTACTTTGTTCTGTGGTATGAAATTCAAATTATGTAACAAATAATGTATTATGATGGACAGATAATATAGCAATGAATGGAGTACGATGAAATCTCTTATATTGAGAAGATGCTGTTTTGTTTTGAAATGCAAATGTAAATTCTAGTTTATTTTTTGGATGTCATATGTTAACTCAGCCAATCAATACTTTAACATGATTATACAAATGAGCTAGCTGTAATAAAAATCTATATGATGGGGTGACTGCAGCAGAAAAAGAGCGAAATTTTTCTTTGGCTTTTCAAAAATATTGAAATCGAGATGCTACGCCAATAATAAGATTTACTTATGGTGGATCTGTTCTTAAACAAAAGAATCCTGTGTATTGGAAAACATGATCAAATAATATGTATTGAGCGTATACATGATTATTTTATTATTGAGTTTCTGGTAGTGATTGGGATAATCAAAAATATATAGGAGAAGTTCAAAGAATATATCCAAACACTACAACTCCAGTAGTAAATAATAATTATCGATGATATAAAATTATGTGAATTAATATTTTTTGAGTAATAAATACTGGACAATTTTGATATGTTTCTACAAATGCATCCTTTCAAAATGTAAGGGAGTTTGGTATTTGTAAAACTGTCGTTTCAAGTGCTAATCAGATATTTATTCCAACAAAGACTTCATCAGAGTTAAATAGTTTCCTTACATATACTCCATTAGGTGTTCTGGTACAAGATTGTGATGGGTGTTATAATGATACTGATTGTCTACCAGGACAAACATGTCAGTGAGAAACTACGTGAATAAGCCCATATTGCCAAGGGACTTTTTCTGTGCCAACAACAACATATTCTTGTCAATCTAATTGAGTTGCTACTCCTAGTTGTTGGAAAAATGGTTATCAAATATTAGCAGGTGATATAGATGATTGTACAATACAATGAGGAACACCAGGATTTTATTTTAAGTGAAATTTTTATGATGCTATGATGGCTTGTATGATGGATGAAAGTTCCAATCAGCGAAGCGACTTAATTTGTCCTTATCCATGTAGTTCATTAGCTCAATCTCAATGTATTGCTCCTGAATGTAATCGAACATCATCAACAACAAATCAAATATATAATTGTAATCAGCCAATAACTACAACAACAGCAAGATGTGTGGGAAAAGAGGTTCCGTTGTCAGAACAATATTGTTATGATACGAGTAATTGGGATATAATAGCAGCGTCTGATTATTGGGAATGTCAGATTTTAGGGTATTCCCGATGATTTTATTTTAATAGTACATTTTACAATGCTTCTAGTATGTGTATGATGGAAGCTTGGGAGGGATGAGATGTTCAATGTTTTTATCCTTGTCGATGATTAACTCAATCACAATGTACAGCAAAACCAACACAATGTTCTCGAACAACAGCGACGACAACTGTTTCTCCAAATGAATGTTGGGATAGATCAGGATGTTCTCGAAATCCTTGAAGTGCAGGAACAGCAGGAACGTGTACATCACCTTGTGATTCATGATGTTCAGCAACTAGTTTAAATACACGATGATTATGAAAAACACATTATATAGAATGAGCTTCTGCATGAAAATTATTAGATTCTGTGTGTGGTTGTTTTTGAGTAGGACAGAGATTAAAAATTTATAATGCGTCAAATGTTTTAAATTGTAACTCAACATTAGGAAATAATCGATCTGTGGAAGCAGTTTGTAATGGTAATAATAACCGAAGTTTTCCAAATTGAGATTATACAAATACGTATACAGTTCCATGTGTGCAAAATATAAATGATCCAAATAATACAAATGTTTGTGTTCAGTCCTGTTGAACAGCAAATGGCCAATCATATTCATCACTTACATCTACTTCTTCAAATCTTTGTAATATGTGAAATGCAACAAGTTTCACAACACTTACTTCTTCATGGTCTTGGATGTGTTGAACAGCAAGTTGTTCTGCTATGAAAACACTTACTGTTCGTCCATGTGATGAGTGTACTCACACATCACAATGTCCTGTTAATTATTATTGTCATACTATACACAATATGTGTCGACCGCAAAGTTGATTAGAGTGTGCATTAAACTAATTATTGTTAGAAATACAAACGATATAATATTTATAAAATAATAGAATATTATGAAGAAAAAGACGTTGTTATTCTTAATATTACTTATTATATGATGAGTTTCTTATGCAATTAATACATTGTATGAATGACGAAGAATTGCTAAAAATGGTGGTTCTGAAATGATTAATGCATATAATGAATGTCGTGTTGTAACAAATAATCGTATAAATAATGATATTTTTGTTCCAATAAATTCGAGCTCAGAGTGGTTATTATTTAGAAATAATACACCAACAAATGTTGATTTGTGAACTTGTGGATGTAAAACAAATGCTGATTGTAGTGTTTGAAGTATATGTAGTGGTTATGTTGCTCCTACAACAAGTTATTGTGGAGGTATGTATTATTTCCCAAATTATTATAGTTGAAGCTGTCAACTTGCTTCAAATAGTTATGATATGTCTTATTGAGCATGGCAAACTACTATATTAAATGCTAAAGCTGTTGATACTGTAGATTGTTATTCAAAATTGCTTTCTTATGGTGGTGCTTGGTACGGTCGAAATACTTCATATTATAATCCAGTGCCATGTTATCTAAATACTACACCATCAACTTGTTCCGCAGTAAGCTATACATAAACTAAATATACTAATACAAGTTCTACTAATTGGCACATTTTCAAGTCTATTGCACCACTTTATTACAAAGTAGTAAATTGGTATT
>CAZZEA010000093.1:0-4067 GCA_964652925.1 uncultured Candidatus Peribacteria bacterium
CGTTGATGTCTAGCACCTTGATTTTACCGGGGGATGACCTGCCAATGGTTGACCAAGAAACATAAGCTGTTCTTGATAAACTGCAATACCATACGTAAGGTTCATAATTGGACCCAAATCTTGGATAAGTTTTTGATTTTCTGCTTCCGCTATCTCTTCTGAATATTTCTTGATCAGTTCTGCCCTAAGTTCCGGATGCATATAACTAATTTCTTCTTCTCATCTTTTACGAGCAATATAGTTTGGAATAAATTCCATAGGTCATGGACGATAAAGCGCATTCATCGCTACAAGATCATCAATACGATCTGCTTCAAGTTTGACAAGAAAGGTTCTCATTCACTCAGATTCGAATTGAAATATTCATGTTGTATCACCAACTTGAAACACTTTTTTAAATGTTTCTTCATCATCTATAGGTGGCAAAAAAGACATATTTTCCATAAAATAAGCAAACATAGGATCAAGTTCTGTTCCTTCTTTTTCTGCTTTTTTGGAAATAATTTTGATACAGTTTTTGATTACTGACAAGTTTCTAAGCCCCAAAAAATCCATCTTGAGCAATCAAATATACTCCAATGTCGGTCAATCATATTGGCAAACTATATCGTGAGTATCTTCTTTGACATATTGTACAGGCGAATACGTAGTAATCTTTTCTGGAGCAATAATTACTCCACAAGCATGCACACCAAGTTGCCTCATATTTCATTCTAAATTGGCTGCAACTTCTGCAGTTTTTTGCACTTTTTCATCAGATTCATAAATTGCCTTGAGTTCGTCAGGCGCGTTTTCTGACTTCACCGAATCTAACATCGACATTTTATCTGGCATCAATCCAGAAATCAGATTGGATTTTTCAAAAGGTATTCCCATAACTCTCGCAACATCTTTGAATGCAGCTTTGGGAGCCATTTGCATATATGTCCCAATTGAAGAAACTTTGTCTTCTCCATATTTTTCTCTTACATAAGAAATCACTTGTTCTCTCAGTGTATCTTCAAAATCAATATCAAAATCCGGCATAGAAATACGTGCAGGATTGAGAAATCTCTCGAAAAGAAGCCCAAAAGGAAGCGGATCAACTTCGGTTATTCTAATTACTCGGGCAAGCAAAGAACCCGCTCATGATCATCTTCCAGGCCCTACTACGATTTGGTTCTTCTTTGCTCGACGTACAAAATCAGCTACAATGAGGAAGTATGAATTAAATCACATTTCTTTTATTACTTTGAGCTCGTATTCCAAACGATCTATATAGTCTTTGAATGTTCATGCTCAGATTTGTTTCTCTCAATTATTTGCTATATATTCTTTTTTGAATTTTGTATAAGTTTGGAGAGTAATTTCTTTAAGTTCTGTTGGACTAATTTCTGGTAATGCTTTTTCTACTACTCATTTATTGGTAATTCTGGTCAATTCCAAAACAGTTTCATTATCCCATCAGAGATTGAATTTATGATTTAATCATTTATATGCACGATAACGTAGTTCAAATTCGTGAAGATTCATCCAATCAGTTATAAAGTTTATAAAGTTGTCATGTTTGTGAAATTATCACTAAGTACTAAGAGCTAAGTTCTAGTATTATGTTACAATATACCAATTTCCCCGGATGATTCAACCGAAAAAATCTTTTTTACAAAAAAATCTCCCACCCGAAGATGAGAGATTTATTGAAATTTATTTTATATTATTATTGATAACTTACTGTTCAAGATTGAGCTGATCCAATTATAGCGAAGATTGCACTTACTATAATCCAAGACAAACCTATTACTACCAATCCAATAGCTGCTTGTTTCAATACTTTGAATCCTTCTTTGTATTTTCCATCATCTCCAGCTGCAGTAACCATTTTGAAACCACCAAATAATGCCATACCTAAAGCAATAAGAGATAATAGACCAAGTATCCAGTTAATGAAAGATTTTACTATCTTCAATAGACTAGGAGCAGCTGCTTCTGTTCACAATCACTGAATACCATCTACTGGATTAGCACCAAATCCTTGAGCCATAACAGATCCCAAAGCTATTCCAAAACCAACAAGGGCAACCAAAACCAATGATTTTCCTAAAAACTTTTTCATGTTTGTTTTATAAAAAATAAATAAAAGATATCAGTTCCATTGTTATCAAAGCGATAGATATTTTCAAGTGTTTTTTGTTTTTTTACGAGGTTCGGATATTAGCAATAACCAATCTAATATAAGACAGTTCATACAAATCATTTCACGAACTTTTATAAACTTTTACAAGCTCCTATAATTACACATTCTCGTTGTCAAAACTAGAAAAAAGTATACAGTATTGGTTGGTATAAAGAGTTGAATTTTAATATCTAAATCGTACATATTAGATAGGATTAGTTCTAAACACTAAATACATGAGAAATATAAAAACCTACAGAAATATGGATGAATATATACAAAGAAAACTTGATAAAATTCCTTTTCTAAGTCACATTAGAGTAACCAAAGAATTTTATCTTCTGGTTTTTTTTGTTTTTTTGTTTTTTATACTATTTTTGAAATTATTCTGGCTTCAAGTAGTTAATCATAGTTATTACGAAGATCTTTTAAATAGACAGCATGTAAGTCAATCTTTTTTGAAAGCAAAAAGATGAAATATATATGCTTATGATAAAGCGGGTAAACCTGTACAACTGACAGAAAATATCACCATGTATAATATTTTTGTAGATCCCAAATTTATATGGAATAAACCACGCTTTATAGAAATATTAACCCCAGTAATCTACTCACATATGTGTGAAATGTATGGAATGAAGCAAATGACAAAAGAAAGTTGTATAAAAAATATCGAGGTGTATACAAAAAAAGACATCCTTCCAAAAGAACCAGAATTTTTTTATTATGGAAGCTGAATAGTAACGACATGATATCGAAGTTTTGATTGGACGTGATATAATAGCCAAATAGAACAAGTTTTGACATGATTCACCAAAGAAATAGCGTATTGATTAATCAAAGATCAACTAGATAAAATGATTCAAATAGGAATTAGAACAAAAAACTATCTATGATTTTTCAATAATCAAGCTTTTTTACAAGAACTAGAAAACAAAAATCTAGATTATATTTCTATAGAATGAAACAACTATGTTTATATTATCCCAAAAAACATTGCCAGTATCTCTAGAGAAATATGACCACTTAGAGAACTCTTGAGAAAATATGGATATCTATCTCAGTATAGTAATTTAGAAAAATATTTTAAACCACAGGAAAACAGATATGTAAAATTAGTTTCGGATGCTAATCCAATCGTTGCACAAAAAATAAAAGACCTTAAAATAGAATATTACAAAGATCGCAATAGAGATAAAATACCTCTTCTCCATTGATTATGATTGGAACCTTATACCAAAAGATATTATGAATATTGATCTTTTTTGTCCAATATTCTCTGAATGGTTGATAAAAATTGAAACGCATTTTATGGAATCGAACAATTTTTTGATACACAATTACGCGGGAAAGATGGTAAAATAATTTGACGTTCTTCATCTTGGATAGGAAATGTGTGAGCAAATGATTTTCAAATAGAAAATGTGATAGATGGAAATGATATCTATCTTACTATTGATATGGGTATTCAAAAAGAAATAGAAAATATAACAAAAAAATACCAGGAACAATTTAGAGCTGATTCTGTAAGTATACTCGTATACGATCCTTTTGATGGATTATTAAAAGCGTCTGCAAATTATCCTTCATTTGATCCAAATGATTATAATACTACCTTTCAATTAAGACCTCTTTGATGGGATGATAGATATATTATAGATGATCTTACCTATTTGGATGTTCCTGTTTATATTTTTACCTGATGAGCATATAGATTGGCAACAACTATAGAAAGATATGATTTTGAAACTCCCAAATATATTGCAAAAAACATCTACTGACCAAGAGTTTTTATTGATAAAAATATTGCCATGCCGTACGAACCTGGTAGTATTTTCAAAGCATTTACCATATGAATAGGAATAGATCTAGATGAAATAAATTTATATGATTTTTACAACGACACTAATGAAGT
>CAZZEA010000094.1:0-4065 GCA_964652925.1 uncultured Candidatus Peribacteria bacterium
TAATTTTAAATCTTTTGAAAGTTTAATCCAGCCACACCTTTTTTATCATTAAGCCGATTTTTAAGGATTGCAATTTGGACATTGTCAAGGATCTATATAATCACCATATTTTTCTATTTTACTTTCCTTATTAAAATTACACTTACTACAAGAAAGTATTTCATACATAGGAACATTAGTTGGTAATCAACACATTCAGCATGGAATTCATCATTTTGTATTTGTAACAACAAATCATGGAGATCAACATTTAGGACACTCTGACTTAATGTTTTTTAGTAAGTTTTTGATAGATAATTCTATATTTTTCATACGAGTAGGATTTTTATGAGCTCTCATATCGGTTTCTATATAAACCCTTTTTGTGAATGGTAAAGACAATATTTTATTAACTGCTTTTTTGAGATCAAATTCAGTATGTATATTTTTATATATAAAAAATTTACTATTTTCTTTTAAACGAACTATTATTCAATGTTTTGGGAATCCCCATTTTTTTGCTGTTTTAACAGCATCGTTGATGTTTTTTACATATTTCCCATTAATATTAGTGTTTGGGCTAAGGTGATGTCATCTTATTTCAAGATTATTTTTTCTATCAATAAGTAGGGTAAGTTCAAAATTTGAATTGATAAATGGCATTGAACTATGTAATCAAAAGCTTCACTCACTAGAGACTCATAAATCATATCATGATATATCCATTGCATGATTGATTTTTAATCTGGCAGCTTCAAGCATATTTCAAGTTCTTTTTATTTCTTTTGTAAAAGTACCAAATTTATCGGTATTAAAATTTTTTAACAAAAAACAATGTACATTTAATTCTTTTTCTAAAATAGGTTTGATTACATTTTCTTTTTGATGCATTGTAGCAATAACTAATTTGCGATTTTTAAAATAGTCTGTCATTTTTCTTATATTCATTTTTCTAAAAATCAAAACAAGTTTGTTTTTCTTATTTTAACTATGTAGAGTGTAAATATTTTTTAAACTTTCAAAAGTTTTTTAATTTCTTTTTCAATTTTACTTTTAGTAATCAAAACATCATCTTCTAAAAAATAATTTGTTGCTATAGCGCTTTTTTTTGAACAAAGAATGTTGAAATTTTTACCATCCAAATTGTAATTTATAATCAAATCAGAAATTAACTGTTTCATTATTATTCAAAAACCCTCTTCTATAAATAAAACTTTATTATTTTTAATGTTTTCTACAATTGTTTTATAATCAATCTTAGAAAGATATCTAAGATCAATCAACCCAATATCTTTTAAATTATTGTTTTCAATAACTTCTTGAATCATTTGAACTGGTCTACCATAAGAGATAATGTTTGTTTTTTTACCTTTTTGTATTACTCTAGCTTTACCATCTTTAATTGAATTATAATTATTTTCTTTTGCATGCAATAATTTATGATTAATAAAAAGCGTTGGGGTATTAGAATTTAAAGATTCTTCAAGAAGGTCTCTAGCGTCTATTGAGTTTGAAGGATAAATAACATTTATATTATCTAAATTTGAAAATATATATTCCAATGATTGTGAGTGGGTTGCTCCATAACCTCTTCATGAATTAAGGGTTGCATAATAAACTATAGGTAAATTAATTTTGTGTTTTTTTTCAGCAAAAAACTGTAATTTTATAGAATTGTTTATTATTTGATCAGCACTATGCAAAATAAAATCAAAAAAAGCATATTCCACAAAAACTCTTTTTCCACCCAAAGCAAGTCATGTAGCAATACCTGAAGTAGCAGATTCAGCAATTGGTGTATCAATTATTTTGTCAGAATATTTGTCTACTAATGATAGAAGAAATCCTCATTGTCAACCCCATTTTCTTATGTCCTGCCCCAAAATATACAAATCTCATTTTTTAATTTCTTTTTGGATAGTCTTTGTTATATTGTTTATGTAGTTCATATTTGTTTTTTTAACTTTTTAAAATTATTAATAGTTTTAGACTCTATTAATTTTATTTTTTCTTTATTTTTTTTGTTTTTTCTCAAAATATGTTCTTTTAATAGTACTAAGGGATCTCTTTTTGCCCGCTTTTTATCAAGTTCTTTATCTCTATATAACTGTTCTTTATCACTCATAGAGTGACCACAAAAACGATAAGTATGAATTTCAACAAATACTGGTTTTCTAGTTCTTCTAACATAATCAACTATATTTTGCAATCTGTTTTGTAATATAATTACATCTGTTCCATCTTCAATTCTTTCTACTTCAATATTATAAAAATCCCTCATAGCCTTACTTATTTTTGGATATGGTAAATGATCTTTTTGTAAAGTAGTTTGTGAATAAAAATTATTTTCACAGAGAATAATCAATGGTATTTCCAAAATTTTAACCATTGTCAATGTTTCGTGTACAATTCCTTCATCAAGAGATCAATCTCATATTACATTTACAACAACATTATTATTTTTGTTATATTTATTTGCCAAAGCAAGTCAGGCCGAAATTGCAGAATTAGCAGCAACAATTCCATTTGCAGAAATCAATCATTTGGTTTTATAGAAAAAATGCATAGGTCATGCACGACCGTTGTTTATTCCTCTTTTATCACCAATACATTCAAAAAAGAAAGCCTTATAATCGATACCCATACCAAGCGCTACATGATGTCATCTGTGAGATACAAACACAGAATCTCAAGAATCAAAATTCAAACAATTACCAAGAGCAACACCAGTTGCTTCTTGTCAAATAGCAAGATGATACGATCATCTAATTTTTTTATCTACAAATAATTTTTGAAGTAATTTCTCAAATTCTCTAATTTCAAACATTTTTTTATATTGGTCTAACAAATTTGCTTTTTTAGGGACAATATGTGATATTTTTTTTGGCAATGACTCCTGTTTATAAAGCTGTAAAATATCTTTTTCACACAAAAAAGGATACCCTTTTTGCTTAGAAAATTTTTCGGTTTGTTTAAAATTTAGTGGCATTCATTTAGATTTATTTCTCAAGGTAGCCATAGCCACAACACCAGACAATCCTGCATATTTTGATAAATAGACTCCAAGCTCAGTATGTCCAATTCTTTCACTAAGTAAACCAGGAACAGCTAAATATGTTCTAACATGACCTGGAATTACAAATTCCTTGAAAAAAGATTCGCTATTTTGAGACAAAACAAGTTCAGAAAATTTTTTAATGACATTTACTTTATCTAAATCTGCACTACCTGTTTTAGAAATTTTCAAATCTAATGTTGGTCATGCATGTGAATGAACAACTGCTGTATCAACAATTTCATTATGTTCTGAAGCTTGTAATAATGAATTAGATAAATAATCCATTCAAAATATTTGAATATCTGGATAGTGACACATTAGTGCAACATCTCCTGAAGCTTCTTTTTTCATAAGAGTATATTTTTCAATAGTCATAAATTCACCTGGTAAAACCAAAGCAGTTTCATCTTCATCATCATGATAAATCAAAAAAGGTTTTCAAGAACAAACTATATTTTTTATATATTTTTTATCCATAATTTTTTTATATTATTATTAAAAAATCTTTTCTTAGAATTGAATCTGTTATTTTTCTTTTTAGAATGTAATTATTAGACTTTAATATTCAATGCTTTTCTAAAAAAAATAAATTAAAATAAAAAGGGGGCTTCTTCACCTGAATATTATTAAATTAATCCAAATGGGGATATGTCATCTAACGTTCGCCGATCGTACGATGTCCGAAGGATATCGTGCATCGGCTGTTGTGGAATCGTAGTAACTGATAATTATTTTCTTTTTGTTGGATACGTAAAAGAAGGATCTTTTATATATAAACATCAATTTTCATCGCATCAATCAAAATAGTAACTAGCGTTTTTATCTTTAAAGCATCATCGAATACAGTCTTTTTCTTCTGTTAGTGTTTTATAATCAAATCATGAAAACAAAATTCGAAAATCTCAATAAACATTGTTTTTGTCTTTTGCAAATGTGTGAGGTCATTCTCATCATAATCAATCTTGGTATAAAAAAACAAAAGTTTTAGGATCCGCTCACTCTACCTCAATTCAAGTTGAATTTAAATA
>CAZZEA010000095.1:0-4044 GCA_964652925.1 uncultured Candidatus Peribacteria bacterium
AATGGGTCTATACCTTCTTTTTTGAGTGCGGTAATGATGTATTTTTACACTCCAGAAAAAAAGTTTTTTTTGTAATGTTTATAGTCTGTAATATATAAGATACAATCATTTCGTTGGCTATCATCTTTTAGAAAACTTTTTATATAGTTATCTAAAATTTCTTTGTTAAAAAGTTTTGATACAACGTTTTCTATAATAAGCGTCATGTTTGTTTCCAGAAAAAGATATCTTATCAGGATATCTGCAGGAAGTATATATTGAATGAGTTTGTTTTCTATTTGAGAAAAAGTAGTTTTGGTACTGTATATTTGTATGTTTTGAGAAAAATCATCTATTATTGTTTGTTGGTCTCCTTTTATTTCGTCACTAAATAGCCATTGATAAAATTCTTTATCGGGAAATTGTTCTTTAGTAAATAAATTATTATACTTTTGGTATGAATAAAACAGAAAAAATAAAATATCTGCTTTGTCCAAAACCTTTTTTTTGATTGCTGTTAGTTTTGATTTTTCTATTTTTTTACCTGTTTGTTGAAATATAAATTCATAAAAATTAAAAAAGACTTCGATAAATCGATTATAATTTTCTTGCTTTGTTTTATAAGGAAAGATTTTAATCTTTGCACTAAAAACAAAAAATAATAGATATGTTGTGTATAAAAAATTAAGAAAAAAATCTTGTTCTTCGTCTTCGAAACAATCTTTCGTATAAATGCTAGTTACCAATGTTATATTGTTTCCAACGTTTGTTGGATTGAAAAATCTATATCCATTGATATTTGCGCTAGCACAGTATCAATAATACATGTCTATATCTTTTTGTTTTACTTGATTGTTTTCTCAAAATCATATTTTGAATTCAAATGGGTCTATCGCTATATCAAAAAGATTTAATTTGTAATTTTCTACTATTTTTCTATTTATTACTGAAAAAAATTCTTTGGTTGAGATAAAAGAAATAAACATACTTGCTGGGTTTATTCCTTGGTTTGATGTTTGTTCTGGGAAAAGAGATAATAACAATCTTTTGAAAAGTTGCATGATTTTTTATCTAAGCTTTATCAACTAAAGTGTATATCATTCTCATGCTTTTTCTATTTTTTGTATGTGTATGTCGTATTTTGTTGGTTGTCGAGTTTGTGGTGGGTTTATATCAAATACTATAAATATGTTTCATTGTTGGTCTTTTTCGTGTTCTATAATTTTCCCTGTTGTTTTGTCTAAAGTAACTATCGAACCTATTTCAGTTGGAAGTCATAGTTTTTCAAAAACAAATAGTGAAATACGTTGTTGATTATAAAGAGAGTACTGATTTCCGTATCAATTTTCTGGTTTTACTTTTATTGTAGCTTTTTGGTCTGTTTTTTTGTTTATCAACGCTTCATCTATTGCCTTTATTGTTTCAAGATTTCATACTACAATAGTTTTTGCTCAGTTTTCAAAAATAACTCAATTTTATAAAAATCCTGTGTAAGTAAAAGTAACAGTATCTCAAATCTGAATTTTTGATGTTTTACCACAACCTATAAGTCATAAAATACTTATTATTGATAATGCAATGATTATAATTTTTTTCATATTTGTTTTTGTAAAATAAAACTTAATTGAAAATATATATTTTTGTCAGTCTTTCAATGGATTTTATTCTTTTATGATAAATAGTTGTTCGTAAAAAAAATGTTTCCAAGAATCTTGGGGAGAATCTATAAAATTTATTTTTTGTTCCAACTCTTCTTTGCTTCCTGTTGTGTCAGTTGGTACTATTGCTTGAAATTTTACTATAAATTCTTTTGGTAACAAAATATTGTTTTCATGTTTAAGAAAAAATTCTGCATATTCAGATTTTTCATAAGGAAGTTGAAAGTTTTCTGTAAAAGCTAGTTCCAATTGCTTCCTTTCTGATTGTAAAGCTGTTTCTTCAATTGCTAATTTGATATTGTTATAGTTGATAAACATTTTAGTTGCTACAAGTACCAAAAAAATGTCTATTACAAGTAATAGATATTTGGAACGAGTTGGGTGGCGTAATAGGATTTCTTTAAGCTTATTCATTTATATAGTAATTTATAAGATTTATGGTTTTTTTATATATACTAGAATTCGATTGAAAAAGCAAGAGAATTAGTTAATCAATGTTAGATGTTAAATGCCAAATGTTAAATCATTATATTTCAAACTTATAATTTACTACTAATTTTAAAAATAAAATTGAAACGATGCCAATTCATAAATTGCCAGATTATATGATTAATAGATTGAAAGCTGGGGAAGTTGTTGAAAGACCTGCTTCTGTTATCAAAGAACTTGTAGAAAATAGTTTGGATGCGGGAGCTGATCATATTAAAATAACTGTTAATGATTGAGGGAAGTCGCTTATTAGTGTAGAAGATAATGGAACAGGAATTGAACTTTCTGATATGGATTTGTTGTTGGAAAGATATGCTACTTCAAAAATTAATGGAGAACAGGATTTGTATAACTTACAAAGTTATGGGTTTCGTGGAGAAGCTTTGGCGAGTATTTCTGAAGTTAGTAAAACAAGTATTATTTCCAAAACAGCTTATGCAGAGATAGCTACTAAACTTACCAAAATTCAAGAAAGCTTGGTTATGAAACATGTACCTGTTGGGTTTAAACATGGTACCATTGTTTCTATTCAAGATTTGTTTTACAATGTTCCTGCAAGATTAAAATTTTTGAAATCTTCACAGACGGAATATTTTTATTGCTATAATTATTTTGTAGATGTGGCTTTGTTCCATTATGAAAAACATTTTACGCTTCTTAAAAATGATAAAATAGCATTTGATCTTCCTCCTGCTGATTGATTAATGGAAAGGATTCTCCAAGTACGAAGAAAAGACCGATCTAAATATCTTAAGGTGGTAGAAGCTCAAGATGAAAATATACAAATTCAATGAATAATTTCTGATGCAGGTTTGACATTTGGATCTGCTGAAACTGTTAAAATTTATGTCAATGGAAGACCTGTTATGGATAAAATAATCAAAAAGGCTCTTTTGGATGCTTATGTGAGGCAAATAACTCCAGGTGAATATCCATTTGCTGTTTTGATGTTAACTGTCAAACCTTCATTTGTGGATGTTAATGTGCATCCAAAAAAAAGCGAAGTAAAATTTTTAGATCCCAATGCTGTGTTTTCTTTTGTGCATGAATCAGTGAAAAAAACGTTGGGAATCTATAAAATAGTAAGTGTAGAACATACGGTTTCTTCGTTTTGAAGAGATGAAACAGATTGAAGAGGATGATTTGGTGAGAATAATTGGAGTGGAGGGGGAGAAGCAAAGGCGGAATCCCTGTTTTCCTGAGAATCGTCTCCCCTTCCAGCTGGGCAATCTGGGTTTTCTCATTTTTCACCTTCTACGGTAGGGTTTTCTGGACAAGTGGTTCAACAATCATATTTTCATGAACAATTGTGAACGTATCAGATAGTTGGTCAGATTTGGAATAGATATATAGTTGTTTCTAATGAAGATTCTCTATATTATATAGATCAGCATGCATTAGCAGAAAGAATCGCGTTTGAAAAGATGAAAAAAGCAGCAGGATATATAAAATCAGAATTGTTATTACAACCATTGACTGTAGATGTTCCCCAAAGAGGAGACATTGAACAAAAAATAGATCAGATTAATAGTTTGTGATTTGATTGCTCGTTATTATCAGAACATAAAATTATTGTCTATGCAGTTCCTCAAATTTTTAGCGTGTATAAAATTGATATAGATCAGCTTTTTAATTATATTTTGGCCTTGGAGAAAATTACTTTTGATCATGTTTTGGATACGATTTTTGCTACAAAAGCATGTAAAACATCTATAAAAGCAGGTGATTCTTTGTCATACGAACAAATGACTCGTCTTTTGAAAGATGGATTTGAATATATTGAAGGAATGTTTGTTTGTCAACATGGAAGACCTTTCTTTGTAAAAATTGAAAAGAAAACCATAGATAAATTTTTTGATAGATATGTTTATTTTCAACCCAAATGCACCACTAAGTAGATATATGTTCCACAGAGGGA
>CAZZEA010000096.1:0-4003 GCA_964652925.1 uncultured Candidatus Peribacteria bacterium
AATGCTGACGTCATCCGTGTTGAAATCTTTTTTAATCTCTCCCAGGGGTCCTTTTACGGAAATGACTCCGTCTTTTAAAGACATCTCCACTTTCTCCGGTATTATTATTTCTTTTTTTCCTATTGTGTTTGAAGATAATATTATTGGTATTTCTGTATCACCAGTTAATTGTCACTGATATGTTTGTATTACATTTCAGGTTATTATATAATTTAGATTTTCTGTTGTTAATATTTGTATTTTTCTGGTAATATCTCAAACTCATGTTGTTCTTTTATCAATAGATGCTTCATAATTTATTTTTTCTGAGTTTGTGCCTATAAAGAAATTACTATCTTCCAAAAAGAAATTAATATATTTTTGGTTATTTATTAATTGGTTACCAGATCGCATTATTATTGATTTTTGTGGTGGAATGTCTTTTCAAAAAGAATATTCTATTTTTGTGTTAGTTGTTCAGAAAGATGTATTTCTATTGCGATCTATATTCAATCGTGTTCATAAGGATAAATTATTGTCTATATTTTTTGTCATTATTGTATTATTTCGATTTATTGTTTTTATTTTCTCTATATTTGGTGAATATAATCAAATTCACGAAAAAATATCTGATCACAATATAAAATTAGAATTATTTGATTTGTTCGTAAATATGCTATTATATAAAAAATTTCTATTTAAAGTTGTGTTTTGTATATCATAACCAATATTGTTTATTGAGGTAATATCTGAAAAAATATTTCCACTTCAAAATATTAATAATCATTGTCGAGTATTGTTGAAAATACTACAATTATTTAATATATTATAATTTCATTGAATTCTATTAAAAGAACTGTTATTATAAATTAAACAGTTGTTTATACTATTATAATTTCAGTTAACATATAATCATCAATATAAAGATGTAGAATTATTATATATTTTTATATTATTAAAAATATTGTATGATGCTGATGATAATCGTAATCAATATCTGGAATTATTAAATGCATCAACTTGTTCAAAAACATTGTTTAGTGAAGTTGATCACAATATATATATTCAATAGTATGATGAATTAAATGTTGTTATGTTTTTGAAGTAATTTTTTGAAGAATTAGATAAATATATATTAGAAGCTCAAGCTTTTTGTACTTGAATGTTAAAAAAACTATTGTTATTGCTATTGTTTATATTTATTCCATAAGCATTCCTTGTATGTGTTGTTGATCCTATTCACCTATCTTCAGAATTGATAATTATGTTGTCTATAATGTTTTTTGAAGAAGATATTTGTATGTTGTCTGTTATTGATGAATTGCTGTATAATTTAACATTTCATAATATTCAGTCTTTTGTTCATTCTCAAACTAATGCAATACAACTTCATGTTATTGTTATTATAGAATTTGTTATATGTGTTCAAGATTCTAATAAATATACTGTATTAGATGTTAATGTTGTATATGGAAAATAATTATTTCATAAATTTTGATAATTTGGAACTTTGATAGTTGTTATTATATTTGAATTACATTGAGAGTCTCGATTTGTGGTAAATTGATTTCCTGATCAAAAATAGTATTCTCAAAACATATGTTCTAAAATATCTGTAATAACAAAGGTTAATTCACTGTTTCGATTGGATTCACGTCAAACTTTATCAATAGATTTTACTCTAAAAAAATATTGAGTAGTTGGATTTAGTCGTTCTATGGTAATAATATTGTTTTCTGTATTTCAACTAGTGATAATTGTATTGAAATCATTTTGTTCACTTAATTCGTATATATATCCACTTATTCCAGCTCAGCTATCTGTGCTAGAAAACCACATTATTTTGACTCAAGTTGTTTGAGTAATTTCTTTTACAAATGGATTTTGTGGAATTGTAGGTAAATACAAATCTATTATTGTTGTTGTCTCATGATGTGTTGCTCGATTTTGTTCGTTTTGATATATTTGAGTTATTATTCTTTTGGTTTCATTTGTTCACGTTAGTATTAGATCAATAGATTTGTTGTTTTGTATAAATCAACCTGTTTCTAATGTAATATCTCAAAATAATGAGAAATTTATATTATATCAACTAATATAAAGGTTTCTTGTATTATCTCATGTGGTTATTTGTTTATCTATGCTTGTTTCTATTGTTATTTTTGGTATATTTGATCAAATATATTTATTAACATCAAATTGATATAATATAGAATTATGTCTTTGTGGAATGCTTCAAGTTCCTCGTTTTAAAGCTTGTTTTTTTGTTGGTATTAAATATCAAAAAGAATATTTTTCGCTTTTTGTTGTTGTTCGCGTCATATTACGTCAATATGATTCATTTGTCCAATTATATAAATATATTCATGAATTGTTTATTGGATTTATTTTTTCATTATTTGAACTTTTTTTGTTTATTATATTTCAAGATGATATTCAAATTGATTCATAATTGGTTCATCATTTTGTTAAATTGTTTTCAATTTTTTCTGTAACAAGTTCTCAATAATAAATTATTGTTGATCATCTTATATAATTAGATATATCTATATTATTTCAAATTATTTTACTTTCTATTATAATAAAAGAGTTTGTACTTCAATCTCATACATTTATTCATTTATTGTTGTTATTTGAAATTACAGAGTTATATAATAAGCTGTTTGTTCATATTACATTTATTCACAAAATGTTATTAAAAATGGCTGAGTTATTAATTGTGTTTTTTCAATATGATATATTTATTCAATTGTTTGTATTGTTATATATTAAATTATTATTTAATAATGTTGTTGAATAATTTAAAAATATTCATGAATTGACATTATATATATTTGTATTTTCTATTTGATTGTTTGTTCAATATGTAATATAAACTCAATAGTTGTTTCAGCTGTATAAATTATTGTTTGCTATTGTTGATTTTGTTGTATAAGAAAAAGCTATTAAATGGGAATTAAATCAAAAAATATTCATATTAAATATGCTGGATGAAATTACTTCAGAAAAATTAATTCAAACTGTATTTATTGGATGGCTTCAACCTAATCAATTTCTAATTCCATCTATTTCTAAGTTGTCTATTATTATATTACTCTTTTGATACGCATAAATAGTGTTTGTTATTTGGCTATTTGAATATAGTTTGGTTTTTTGCTCTGCTTGGTATGGGTTTTCTCAAATCAATGCTATACAATTTCCATTGAATGTAATTTGGTTATTGGTAATATGGTTTCCTTCTTGAAGAATATATATTGTATTTGAAGATAAATTCGTGAATGGAAAAAATCCATATCCAGAATAATTATATACATATACAATACTCATATTTCATGTATCACAATTATTTGATTGCCAATTTTCTGTAAATTTACTTCCACTACCAAAATAATATTCTATGATATTATCTTGAACATTGATTTGTATGCTATTTCATGTTGTAGTATTACCAACATTATCAATAGACAGAATTCTTAATTGATATGTACCTGTTGTTGTAAAATTCTCTGTATAATCAGTATATATTGTTGAAATTTGTTTTTCTATTGAAGAAAAATTATTTTTACTTATTTGTAGGATGTATCCACTCAATCCTGTGATAGCGTCAAAGGAAGCGTTCCATTTGATAGTGTTGTTTCCCAAAAATATACTACTATTGTTTTGTGGTAGATAGATATTTGCTTGGCTTGGTCCTTCTGTATCTACAATAAGAGTAATATTATCGCTTACATATCCTGTATCTGTTCAATCGGTAAACATTGCATATACTGTTTTGGTTCATGCTCATTCTGTAAGTTCTCGTTGGTATGTTCAACTATATGTTATCCAAGAATCTGATTCTGCTTCGCCTGTAGAGTGTCAAAACTTCATATAGGTTGCTCCATCTACATTCATATGTAAGGTAACGTTTCTTGATAATGTATTTGTTTCGTCATTGTTGATAACAAAATTTCCTGTTGTTGTACCTATAGTGAAGTATGTGAAATGATTTGTTTCAAATGTTGTATATTTTTCTCAACTTCGT
>CAZZEA010000097.1:0-2784 GCA_964652925.1 uncultured Candidatus Peribacteria bacterium
GTAAGAGATCTTACCTATAATTATCTGGTGGTGCTTTTGGAGTTATAATTAAGTAGAATTTAATGAATAATTATCCAAAAAACCTTTCTTCCAAATCATCTTCATTTTCATCACTCTCTTCGTCCTCATCATCTTCCTCATCACGTTCTTCATCATAATTAGTTTCTTGTTTTCCGAAAAACAAGAAATTAGAAAGCCAAAGCGGTTTATATCAAAAAAGAAATGTTTCCAACAAGATAGTCATAGTAAAATATTATAAGTAAATTTTTATATTATCCGGATTTCCTCTACTCAAAAGCCATTGTAGTTTTTTTTCTCTTTTAAAAAAATCTCCATGCCCAGTAAAAGAAATAGAAACCGAATATTGAGATTTGTCGCATTTTAAATTTACGAAAGTTTTTTCCAAGATAGATAAATCATAAAATCTCATCTTGGTATACCTAGCTTTTTCAATAGCTTTTTGTGCCAAAAAATACGAGTAATTACAAGGAATAATTGTATCCACTCCAGCATCCTTAAAAAAACGCAAATCTTGCTTAATTTTATGATGCACCAACGGCATTGACCAACTACAGGTATCCAATAAATATTTCCAATTTCTTACTTCTTTCCCCCAATATGCAAAAGGAAAATGAAATTTGGAAGTCTGACGTTGATTTTCAGACAAATGATAATCTTTAGCCAGAATTGTTAATTGTTTCTGTCCTTCTAAAATATCAAAATAATCACCAAAAAAACCAATTTTACCAACCAAAGAATACGCAAAACAATTATTTAAAAGATAGGTTTCAAAAAGTGGCAAAATCTTTACGTTTGAAAAAAAGTTTTCATTGCGAACTTTTAGCTCAACAACGGGTGGCAAAACGACTGCGTCCACCCCTTCGGCCACCAAAGCCTCTATTCCCACTGCCACCCTTTCCATGACCAAATCTACCGATTTATCTCACCAAAACGAAAATTTGTCATCATACCAAACATAATATTGGTGATCATAACGTTGCAAAAAAGAAAACAACGCCAACATATCGTTTCCTGAAGTCAAGATACCTATTTTCATTCAAGTTGTTGTTTGAGATAAACATAGCGTTTAATATATGCATCAAGCTGATCAAACGTTTTTGCTTGAGAAATCCTTTCTACAATACCAAGCTGTTGTTCCAAAAGAGAAACATACCTTGCCGCGGAAGGATCCTGTAAAATAACTATGGTATCGCGCGACAAAGAAAGTTTTTTTCTATAATCATAAATACTATCCAAAAAAAACTTTTTGGATGTTTCAATAAGATTATCTTCAAAGGATTTCATATGAGCAAGAATATTTAATCTCATATTTTGGAGCTGATTGAGTAATTGAACTTTATCATCTTTAAGTGGTTTCCAATAACCCAAATCCGACTTCTGATCAATATATTTTTGGATAACAAGCGTATCTTTATAAATATTTTTCATCTTGGACTCTATATACCTAATATAGACTTTACAAGCATAATTTTTTCTTGAGTCAAGCGAAATAACTATTTTATCTTTACCTATTTCACAGTACATTTTATCTTCAAATGCCGAAAAAGATTTTGAAAAAAATCAAACAAAAACAATCAATATAACTAGTAAATATTTCAAATATCTATACATGTATTGCTTATAAATTATAAACCAATCTTTTAACATCCAACCAAAAGTTTAAATCTGACTTTTTTCCATTTTTTATATCACTCTCCAATTCTATTAATCAATTATAAAACGAAATAATACCATTTTTGTTACGAGATAAGAGATCAATATTTTTCACAGCTTTGGAGACAACAAAAGGATTTGCCTTTAGTAAAGACGTAATAGCCTTTGAATCTTTGATATCTTGTTCAAAACAATCCAAAGTAAAAATCCATATTTTAAGTCCTCGGTAGAGTGTTCCAGCAAAAGCATTTCGATTCATTCCCTCCTCTTGTAAACGAGCAATTAATTGTAAAACACTTTTTTTATTGACAAACAACATATCGAAAAACGCAAAATTATTTGCTTCTGACATACCAAAAGTAATAAGATCTACATCTTTTTCAAGTATTTCAGAAGTTTTTTTAATTTGTGTCGATAAAACCAACTTATCAAGTTCATTATGAATATGTAACAACGAGGATCATGTCTTGGTTAAAAAAACATCCAAAACAGATTCTGATCGTTGTAATCCTGGTGCTTTTTGGCGAATGATTTGTTTTAATTCAAAAGGTTTTAGTAGTCAAAATTCTTTGATACCTGTTTTTGGATCGAGTTCTTTTTTCAAAAACGTATAAAACTTCGTCCTTTTATCTGGTTTGTACGAAACAAAAATCAATATCGTCTCAGGCGTTATATTACCATTTCTCTGCATAAATTCCTCAGAAAAATCTTGAACAATTGAAGCAGAAAGTTTATTGGAAGTATCGCCATCCAAAGGAAGCCCGTACACCACAATCATCCTTTTCTGGATAAAAAGTCATCCACTGTACAGCGCCTGCCTCAATGACCCCAAATTAAATTGATCTGTTTTATATACCAAAAGAGCATCTGTTCAATATTTTTGAACAAAATTATCGGTTCGTCTCCTAAGTTCTTGATGAAGCAAATATTGCTCTTCTCCAGTAAACAAAAAGATATTTGAAACCATTTTTTAAACAAAAATAAAACCATCAAAATGATAGCTTTTTCCTGTACAAAATCAAACGTTATTAAGAAATATAGACAAATAGGAACATAGAAATATAGACAAATAGGAACATAGAAATATAGACAAATAGGAACATAGAAATA
>CAZZEA010000097.1:2884-3989 GCA_964652925.1 uncultured Candidatus Peribacteria bacterium
TAGTACAATAAAAATATAAACTATTCTACTATTTATTTATGCCACTATAAAAACTATCTATCTAACCAGCATCATACTCAACTTCCAAAGCAATTTTTTCTGGAATCAATGCTTTTGGAACAATAACTTGCAAGGTATTATCTGCCGAAAGTTTACTATGAATTTTATCAAAATACACCTGTGGTGGTAAATCTATTTCTTGATGAATAGGTCATCGATAACAAGATTCTTTGAGTGGAACAAGATTATCTTTGATAGTTGGCTGAATTCTTTCACCAGCAATAACCAATTTATAATCTTTTATCGAAAGCGATAAACTTTCTTTTTTCACACCTCAAAGTGGCAAAAAAACAACCAATTCTTGAGGAGATTCATAAATATCATAAGGGATTACAGGGATTTCTTGATAATGTTTTTGCATGTTTTTGTATTATTTAATAAAGTCTTCTTTATGCATAATCTCAACAATTTGTTTTCTTCTTTTTTCTGGTTTCGGAATCCATTTAAGTTTTACATCTCAATGTTCTGTTACATCCCCTTCGGCCAAAACAATAAGATCTCAATTATTAAACAAACTATATAAAACTCACCTTCTTTCTACAGATATTGTTTTAATACTTTTTTCATTTACAGTAATCACCCTTTTATTGAATATTCAAGCTTGATCATACATCATCAAATAATCAGGAGTGACTATGATAAAATCCATTTTATAATCAATCCATTTACCAAGAATAGGAATCAAAAAAAACAAAGACAAAATAAAGGTTGCCAACGAAAAAAACAACAAATAATCTCATTCAAAAACATAATAAAAGACAACAACGATAGAAACATAAAGCAAAATCAAAAAAAGCAAAGGGAAAAGTATTTTTATAAACCAATAAAGTCTGCTTCTTCAAAAACACAAAACATTCTCTTTTCCATATTTTGCAGAATGTTCGCTAATACAATTTGCCTTAATATTAGTATCAAAGTTAGAGAAAATTCTCATTAGGATAACTAAAGAGACTAAAAGAAGTTGAAATGCGGTAAAAATCTAAGATAAACTTTTCAAATAACATGGTCCAAAGGTACCTCATAACTAGCACCATTGTAACAATCT
>CAZZEA010000098.1:0-3925 GCA_964652925.1 uncultured Candidatus Peribacteria bacterium
AAGAAACTGAAGAAGCATCAACTGAAGCAACAGCAGAATGAGCAACACAAGCTGCTACAACAGAAGCAAAATAATAACTTTTAATTGTTTTTATCCAAAAATATGGCAAGAGTTTGTGACTTTACAGGAAAGTGAACAAAATCCTGAAATACAAGATCTCACTCAATGAGAGCTAGTAAAAGAACATTTAAAGCAAATCTTATTTACAAAAAAGTTAAGCTTGAAGATGGTTCTACTATCAGAATAAAGATTAGTTCTAAAATATACAAAAAACTCAAAGGGTTCATCTAAGAACCTTTTGTTATGGGGTAGTAGCTCAGGTGGTAGAGCAATAGCCTTTTAAGCTAGTGGTCTCGGGTTCGAATCCCGACTACCCTACCATAATAATTCTGATTAATCAAAAATATAGGGAAGTATCCAGAAATGGATATTTTTTTTATAAAAAAATCTCACTTTAGTGAGATTTAGACATAAATAACTTCTGGGGAGAGGAATACGGAGAACATCTCTTGAACTGAGTCTTGGATTTCCCCAGCCAAATCAACGATTTCATGACCTGTTGCTCAGCCATAATTTACTAATATTAGAGCGTGTTTATCATAAACTCCGACATTTCCTTTTTTATATCATTTAAACCCCGCTAATTCTATTAATTGTCCAGCGGAAAGTTTGATATATCATGGCTCATCGGGAATATCAAAGCTTACGAGATAGACAAAATTTGTTTTGAGCAAAGTAAATCTTTCTTTGGAAATCATAGGATTCTTGAAAAAACTTCCTGCTGTTCAAAGAACTTTCCAATCAGGCAATTTATTTTCTCTAATGTTTTTGATAGCCTGAGAAATAGTTTTTAGATTAACTTCAGATCAACTATCGGCAATCCATCATTGAACATCCCTATAATTAGTATTCAATACATAATCCGGGCTATAAACATCCAAATTAAATCTGACTTTGGTTATCAAAAAAGTGTCTTTGAATTGGTTTTTGAAAATACTTTCACGGTATCAAAATTTACATTCGCTGTTGGATAGGGTAATTGTTTCTTTTGTTGTTGTATTGATTCCTGTTACCGATGATATGCGGTCTTTTGCTTCCATTCCATAAGCTCCAATGTTTCCAAACGCCGCAGCTCACACACTAGAAGGAATAGCTATCATATTTTCTATTCATGCTCGTCATTGATTTATAGTCCATTCTACAAAATTATTTCGATCTTCACCTGCTCAAACTTCTACGACAACGTTATGTTCATTGCTTTCTATAATATTTTTCCCCAAGATATTTATTTTTACGATTAATCAATCAAAATCTCTAGTAAATAAAATATTTGCTCCTGTTCCCAAAAATAAATGCTGATTGTTTTTCCATTCTGATGTTTCTAAAAGATCCAAAAAATCTGATTCAGAATGTATTTCAACAAATAGCTTAGCTTTTGCTTGTACTCAAAAGGTTGTATAAGAAGCTAAATCAATACTTTGTTGAAAATTGAGCATAAGAAAAAATACAAAAAATAAATGTCAGGACTTTCACTATAAACAAAAAAAATCTGACTTCAATTGAATTTAAACAAACAAACTGTAAAATATTCAAACTCTTTATTTATTATTGTACCAATGAATATATCAGATTTATTATCCAATCCAAATTTCAAAGAAAAACATATTCTTCAAAAATTGATTATGGAGTACACAAAATGCAGTAGAGAAGAGATGCGAACCAAATGAGATCAAGAAATAGCTCAAGAAATTTATGATAAAATTATCCGTGGATACAAATTATCTACCGAAGAAAAAATGCCTTTGGATTATGTTTTGGGACATGTAAGTTTTTTTGGCAATGAATTTATTGTCAACGAAAACACCCTCGTTCCTCGTCCAGAAACCGAATATATGGTCCAAGCTGTCACTGAGCATATTCAGTTTAGTCATTGCGAGGAATGAAAACGACGTGGCAATCCAAATCCTATAATCCTAATGGACATAGGTACATGATGCTGAGTTCTTTGAACATCAGTTCTTTTGCAAAATCCAGATCAAATTTCGACAGTTTTTTTTACCGATATTTCAGACAAAGCATTGCTTGTTGCCAAGCAAAACGTAGACAGACATTTGCAATGATTTAAACAAGAAATGATTTTTATATGGACAGATTTATTGGCATTTGCAGACAATTACAAAGAAACTTGGCAAGGCAAACCAATAGTTTTGGTGGCAAATCTTCCTTATATTCCAGAGCAAATGTTTGACCAAAACTCCCCAGAAAACGTCCAAAAACGAGAACCAAGATTAGCTTTTGTATGAGGTGAAGACTGATTAATTTATTATAGACAAATGCTTGACCAGATGCCCGAGGCGATGAGGAAAACCACTGTTTGTTTCTTCGAAATGATGACTCGACAAGTCGATCTCCTCGCCAAAGAATATCAAAAAGATCGACACTTTGAGGAAGTGAAGACCTTTCATTTCAATATTAGAATTGTAAAAGCTACATATAAAAATTAAGCAGCCATTTTTGCTTTATTTCCACCAAACCATGAAGCAATTTTGGATTGTTCAGATTCCATTCTTTTGTAACTAAATTGATCAACTCATTGATTTTTTGCTTCATCCAATAATTTTTTGCAGTGATTTTCAAAAACTTTTGCCGATCGTTTGTTGGCCTTGAAAAAGTTATCAAAAAGTGATCATCAAACAGCATATCATGCAGCAGCTCATACGGCTCATCATACAATAGTTCATACTACGGGCATAGCTCAAGTTCAAAGCGCTGCTCATCAAAATCAAAGAAGAGCAGCAGCACCAGCTCTTCATATTGGTTTTCCAAAACTATCTACAAGTTGTAATCAAAGAATTTTTACTTTATCATATCGTGGAAGTTCTTTTCCTTTTGGTAATTTTCCTGCTTGATGGATAAAAAACAGCGTACTAAAAGCTCACGTTGCGATATCTCCACTAGGAAGCCATCAAAGGACAGTATCTATTCAAAAACTATCCATAATTTTTCCATATTTTTCAGTAGTTTTTTGGATTTCTTCAACATCTTTTTGGTCTTCTAATTTCATATTTTTCAAAGAAGATTCCGAAAACATATGTTGAATTTCTTGTTTGGCTTGTTCTTTTTCAGTTTCATTTCATTCGTTTAACATTCATTTCAAAGTTTCAACTTCTTGATTTTGAGCGTTTCTTTGTTCTAACATTTGTTTGGTAAAAGTTTTATTATGTTCAACAGTTTTTTTATCTGTGTTTTCTTCTTTTTGTTTTTCCAACATAACCTCTTGTCAAAGATCTGCAGAACTTTTTAAAAGAGGTTTGATTTTTTGAATTGCTGGCAAAGCTGGTCTAAGTTGTGGTATTACCATAGCGGCTTTTTCCAAAATCCACAACTTATTTTTGATATTTTTTGCATCTTTTTTTATGTTATCCAAAAGATTTTCATTGGAAATATTTTCTGGTTTTCTGAGTAATCAAAAATGTATCATAACCCTGATTCCAGCTGACATAGTTTCAAAAGAATCTTTGGTGAGTTGTTCTTTTATTCCTTCTTTTTGAAATAATCTTACAAAAGGGCTTCTAAAAGGAGAACTGATTGGATTCATTATTTTTAGATTTCTTTTCATACCTCATGTCATAGTGAAAGCATAATCACCATTCTTGTAAATTTCTTCTTTTTCTTTTTCAGAAAAATTATTCCAAGTGTTGCTAAAATCTTGGAAAAGAGAATTGTTTTTAATTCCATCAAGAGAATTTTTCACAAGATTTTTGATTTGTTCTTGCTTGATGTCGATGTTTTTTGCTGTATCAAGAGCTTGATTTTTGTCTAGCATTTTGATGTTTTGAATAATAAAATTTAGGCTTTTGCTTGTACATGAAGCGGAATTTCATCTTCACCATCTTTTATTTTGACTTTATAAGATGTTTTATTT
>CAZZEA010000099.1:0-3920 GCA_964652925.1 uncultured Candidatus Peribacteria bacterium
TATATTACTATGATTATGAATATGGCATTGTGATTAACAAGTTTTATATCTTTAATTTTGATTATATTTGCTTTCTATCTAATGTTCTTCCAAAAACAAGAAGAGGGATTTGCAAAGGCAAAGAAAATATTGATAGGAGTTGCTATTGCATTGGTAATTATGGGATTATCATGGGTTCTTGTTAGCTTTTTATTTGAAATTTATTCTTCAGAAGCAGTCAAAAACATTTAATTATTATAACACACAATGAGTCTTTTTAATTTAGGAGATCAAACAAAAGTACAAAAGAACAAACATGAAAATGTCTTCAATACAGAAACCATGTTGCCTTTTTCTGAAATAAAAAACGACACAATAATACTCAAAGATTGATGACTTAGATCTATATTAAAAATAAGTTGATTAAATCTAGATCTCAAAAACGCTGATGAGCAGGGAATCGTTTTGGAACAATATAAAAAATTTCTTAATTGATTAGATTTTCCTATCCAGATATTGGTTCGCAATAGCTATCTCGATCTTTCAAACTATATCAATTATATGAAAGAAAATGTTGGTAAAATTGAAAATTTAACACTAAAAAAACAAGGAGATTGATATATAAAGTTTCTTCAAGATATAGATATGCAACAAGGATTGATCTATACAAAAGATTTTTATATTATTGTCCCTTATTACGAAGGAGAAAAAGATGGGGAAAAAATCAACAAATCCTGGGTTACAAAATTTCTAGACGTTTTAAATAGTAAAGATGATGCTGAAAAAGTAGTTGCAAGATATAGAGATTTTGTGAAATGAAGGAAAATGTTAGAAACGAGATGCAATCTAATCACTGAGGGGTTAAACGCAATGTGAATTTGAGTAGAAAAGATAACAAATCCAGAAATCATAAGCCTATTGTTTCGTTGTCACAACCCACTTATTCACAATAGTCAATCTGAATTATAATTTTATCTTTGCAAATGTATTTAAGAAAAGTATATTCAACACATTCACCTCGAATGTGTTTTTTTGTAAATTATTTTAAACAACAATATCAAAATTTATAATTTTTAGCAACCTTATAGCGGTATATAAATGCCAATCATAATAATCTGAATTATATTAATTTTGTTTTGACTATTAGCAATATATAGTGTTAGCATCCACGAATCTTTTACATTAACGTTAAAATTAATAGCTAGTGGAAAACGAAGTGACGATCCATCAAATTACTTCTATTTTGTCAGACAGTTGAAAAATATAGCAATAGCATTTATAATGGCTTTAGGCGTTTATCTTTTTTCATTAAAATTTTTTCAAAAACACAAAAATATTGTAATCATTGGTATTATTTTAATGCTATTACAAATATTAGTATTTGTTCCTTGAGTCTGAATGGTATTAAACTGAGCAAGATGATGGGTATCTTTGCCATTTTTTCCAAGTATGCAACCATCAGAATTTTTCAAACTTTGATACGTATTATTTATTTCTTCCTGGCTATTAAAAAAACGCGACATCGTAAATCAAAAAAACTTTTTCTCTGGATTTATCATAATAAACATAATTCTTTTATTCATTTTCTTGCTAATACCAGATCTTTGAACACTTCTTATTTTGGGATTGACATGATTAACGCTTTGTCGATATATTTGAGCTAAATTTAAATATATCATGTTTATACTATTATGAACAATCTTATGATGAATTATGGTCTGAAGCATAGCGTGATCAATTAGTCCAAAATTTAATTATATACAAAAAAGATTTACTTATTTTCTAAATTCCAATGTTGATGAGCAAAATAGATGAGTCTGACGACAAAATCAACAAGCATTATTAGCAGTTGGCGGGGGTTGATTTTTGGGAAAATGATATGGAAAATGACTTCAGAAATTTTGATACATACCAGAAGCGCAAAGTGATTTTATTTTTGCTGCATATTCGGAAGAAATTTGATTCATTGGAAACTTGTTTCTATTATGATTATATTTCTATTTAGCATATTATTTTCTTTCTAGATTACACACCATAAAAAACGAATATAATAAAACTATTGGAGTCTGAATTATTTCGCTCATTATAATACAAGCATTTATAAACATTTGAGTAAATTTAAAAATCATGCCAAACACATGACTTACTTTACCATTTATTAGTTATTGAGGTACCGCACTGATGGTTAATTGTATAGAAATTATTTTCTTATATAAAATTTTAAAAGAAAAATAACATGAAAAAAAATCAGAATTTTTATCAATATTAAATAAACCAAGTCTTAGAAGCTTTCTGAACAACAAAGCAGTGATTATCAAATAACATAGCTTTAAAAAAACTACAATCAGAAGGAAAAAATGAGTTAAAAACAAAAGACAAAAAGAAAAATTGGATTAAATTTTTTGTTCAATTCAAAGATGTCTTAATTTTGCTCCTAACAGGAGCTATGGTGGTTTCTCTCTATCTAAAAGATTATAGATGAGCATTAATATTGGGAATTATCATTATGACAAACGCAATTATTGGATATTTTCAAGAAGCAAAAGCAGAGAAAATAATAGAATCTCTCAAAAAAATGATACATCCAAACGCCAAAGTCAAAAGAAACAACACATTAATAGAAATTTCCGCAGAAGAAATAGTACCTGGCGATATAGTATATATAGAAGAGTGAGATAGTATACCAGCTGACATAAGAATTATTGAAAACAACAATTTACAAACAAATGATTTCGCGCTTACTTGAGAATCAAATCCAGTAAGTAAATTTACGCATGCAATCAAATGAGAAGTAGCTCTTGCCGAAAGAAATAATTGTATCTTTATGGGAACAACAGTCGCCACATGATTTGCATGATGAATCGTTATAGCAACAGGAATGGACACCCAATTATGACAAATAGCAAATTTATCCCAAGAGCAAATTCAATCAGATTCTCCACTTGAAAAAGAAATAAAAAACATAGCAAAAAGACTGACTATTTGAACAGTCTGATTATGTGTTATTTTGATAATTATTGCATTATTTGCTAAATTTTCGCTTCAAAAGAAGCATTTATTTTTGGGGTAGGAATCGCTGCAGCAATGGTTCCACAATGATTGCCTGCTCAAATAAACATTGCCCTTTCTTTGGCTTCATGAAGACTAGCAAAAAACAAAGCTATCGTTAAACAACTTTCCTCCGTAGAAACATTGGGATCAGTAAATATTATTTGTACAGACAAAACCTGAACTTTGACCAAAAATGAAATGACGGTAAAAAAGATTTTTCTCAATAATAAACGAATCGATGTTACCTGATCATGATATGAACCACTATGAGAAATAAAAGTACTACCTGGAGACATTCCACAAATAACACAACTTCTCCACGCTGGAATATTTGCATCTAACGCGAAAATAAATCCACCTGATCATGAACATCAGGATCGATACTGTTTGGGAGATCCAACTGAAGGTGCGCTGATTACCCTAGCAAAAAAATATCATATCAATACTGAGCAATGTTCTTTGCAACATAAACAATATCATCAATTTGGATTTGATTTTATTAGAAAAATGATGTCGTCAATCCGTGATGTTTACGGAAAAACTATTGTTTATGTAAAATGAGCTCCAAATGAAATTCTAGATCATTGTACAAGCTACTATACACAGAAAGGAAAACAAATTCTGACAAATGAACAAAAAAAGATTATCAACACAGCAATCAATCAAACATCAAAGGAAGCTATGAGAAACATTGCATTTGCTTACAAAGAAATAAACGAATATCAAGAGCGAATGGAAATGGAACTGGCAGAATTTGATCTCTGTTTCCTCGGATTTGTAGCTATCATAGACCCTGCCAGACCAGAAGTTCCCGCTGCGGTCGGAGTAGCTCGCGACGCGAAAATCAAAATTATTATGATTACCTGAGATTACTGACCGACCGCAGAAGC
>CAZZEA010000100.1:0-3899 GCA_964652925.1 uncultured Candidatus Peribacteria bacterium
AGAATTGTGTTGGAAAAGTAACCCAATAAAAAAATCAGAATTTTATGTTGTTTATAAAAAATATGTTGGTTGCATGAGCTATTATCTTATGATTACTTATTAATTATTTTACGTGAGGATTGCCGTTTTCTAGTATACTCTGTGTGTTTGCAGGAATATTTATGATTATGTCGTCGTTGTTGGATTTTGAAATAAAAGATATTCTCAATATAGGAAAATGGAAAAAATTGTTGCGGATAAATGCTATTGCTAATTTCGCAATAACGCCATTGATTGCTTGGGGAATTGGGAGTTTGTTCTTTGAAAATATATGATTAACAATAACTTTGACGATGTTGGCGTTACTTTCATGAGGAGGATTGGTCTTTGCTTGGATCAAAAAAACAGCAGGAAATACTTCACTGGGATTTCAGTTATTTATGATTAATTTGTTGATATTTACTTTGTTGTTTTTTATTGTGACTCCCTTGGTTCAGCAAATAGGAATAACACAATCAGCTGGATTAACTTGTTGACTTTCTGGTCCTGTAAGTTGTGGAATGGGAGGAAGTGTTTCTCCTATCAGTGCATTAATTGTCTTGGTTATATTTCCTTTCTTAGTTAGCAGAATCATACTTTGGAACCAAAAAATCACGGCATGGGCAAAAAAATATAGTAAATATGCATCGCAAATAGGAACTTTCATAATTATTGGATATATCTTTTCATTGCAACAGGTGCACACATTGTTTGAAATAAATTTCCTTTTGGTAATAAAAATATTTGTTGTAACCTTGGTTTTTTATCTCTTAGTATTTGCATATAATCTGATTATGTATCATCGTTTTCTTCCCAAAACGGCAGAATCGAAATCATTATTTTGGCTTACAACAAGTAGGTTTATAACATTGGGATTGGTCTTGAGTTTTATGTATACCCAATACTTTGGAGCAGATATTATGCTAATATTTATTAGTGCATATTTTATTCAAATAGGTTTATCACAATTATTATCTCGTTATCTTAAGTAAATTTTATTCTCTAAAAAAAATTATGAAATACCTAATAGGAGCTAACTTTAAAATGTACAAAAGTCACAAGGATTTACAGGAATATTTTGATCAGTTTATCAATAATTATGCATGCTTTGTAAATATCGATTTGATGATTGCACCAATGACAGTGTGTTTAGGAACTGCTTCTGAAATGACCAAAGATAGTTGTGTACATCTTGGAGCGCAAAATATGCATCACGAAGAACAAGGAGCTTTTACCGGAGAAACTTCACCCGTTGTGCTCAAAGAACTTGGCGCAGAATACGTGATTATCGGACATTCAGAAAGAAGACAATATTTCTGAGAAACAAATCAGATGATCAACCAAAAGCTCAAAGCAGCATTGCATCACGGACTTAGACCAATTCTTTGTATCGGCGAAAATCTCGAGCAAAAAGAACTTGGTACAAGTAAAGAAGTGTTAAAAATACAACTTCGTGAAGCGTTACAGGGGATTGATGAGATTGAAAAAATTGATATTGCCTATGAACCAATCCGAGCTATAGGAACTGGAAAAAGTGCAACCCCAGAAGATATCCAAGAAATCCACGAATATATTAGATCAGTTATCGAGAACGACACAAGCAGAATTATTTATGGAGGAGGTGTAAATGACGCCAACGCTGAAAGTTTGATTTCTCAACCTGCAGTCAACGGTTTCCTCATCGGATCTGCAAGCTTAGATCCTCAGAAAATGCTGAAGATATTGGATGTGGTATCCAAGAAAAATAAATAGTTTATGGCTATAAACTGAGCAATAAAAAGAACAAAAAACTTATCAAACAAAAATATCATAAGTGAGCGTTTACATTTTTAGGTGAAGAAAATACATGGCGCCGAATTTGTTTGTGTTTTCTATCATTAAGAAAATGTAACAGTGAACGGTGATATTTTGTTTGATAATATACTATCTGAATAATATTTTACACTATAAATTATCTATTATCATGATAATATCAACAAACCCATACACCCAAGAAACCTCAAAAACTTATGAACTTATGACTTGGGACCAAGTAGAATTCAAAATCAACCAAGCCTACAAAGCTTTCCAATCTCGAAAAAAAATATCATTCGCAGAAAAAAAACTATTGATGAATAATCTTGCAAAACTTATGCAAGAACAATTTGAAGACCTAGCAAAACTAGATACCCAAGAAATGGGTATGCTCTACAAAGATGCGAAAGGAGATGTAACAAAATCAGCTTCAAATATTAGCTATTTTGCAGAACACGCAGAAAGATTGTTGGCTTCAAAACCCTTTGATCAAGATAGTCTCAAAGGTGAAATTGTCTATCAACCAAAAGGAGTAATATTTTCTGTGATGCCATGGAATTATCCATTCAATCAAGTACTCAGAAGTGCGATCCCAAATATTATGGCAGGAAATGTTGTATTGATGAAGCATGCTTCCAATGTCCCTCAAATTGCTGAAAAATTGGAACAGCTTTTTGATCAAGCAGGATTCCCAAAGTGAGTGTATACTAATCTTTTTATTCCTCATGATTTCACAGAAAAGATTATTGCTCATCCATTGGTTATCGGGGCAAATGTTACGGGATCAGATGCGGTAGGAAGACAGATTGGTTCACTCGCAGGAAAATATCTCAAACCTTCAGTGCTTGAATTAGGAGGAAACGATCCATTTATCGTATTGGAAACCAAAGATATCGATGCTATTGTCAAACAAGCAATAAAAGGCAGATTTTCAAACTATGGTCAGAAATGTAATTCATCAAAAAGATTTATTGTCATCGAATCGATGTACGATCAATTTTGCGAGAAATTCACTGCAGCTGTTAACCAGTTAAACATCGGTGATCCGATGAACGAGGCAACAGATATCGGACCGTTGGCAAAAGCTTCCGCTGTCAAAGATATCGATGCTCAGGTACAACAAAGTATCTCAAAATGAGCCATCCTTTTGACAGGCGGACAACCATGATCAGCCTTCGGACCAAACTTCTACCTCCCAACAGTCCTCAAAGACGTCACACCAGGTATGAAAGTCTTCGATGAAGAAGTTTTCTGACCTGTTGCGCCGATCATCAAAGCTAAAGATTTGGAGGATGTTATTCGTCTAGCAAACCAAAGTATTTACGGACTTTGATGCTCAATTTTCTGAGATAATCAACAAGATAAAGAATATATCGCACAACAAGTAGAAGTGAGTAATGCGTTTATTGATAAAGTAGTTACTAGCTACGCATTCTTACCCTATGGAGGAATTAAAAATACCGGATATGGAAAAGAATTATCAGAACACGGGTTGAAAGTGTTTATGAATGAAAAAGTAATTGTGAAGTAGAATTGATTTTTCCAAGGATTTCCTTATAAGGAATAGGAAAAACAAAAGCCAAATAATATGAGTAAACGAATTGCCTTAAAATTAGATCATGACAAAGTTTATGTCGGAGAATGTAACTTAGATAGGGATTTTTTAATCGATCTTAGGGATATTGGATATATCCAAAAAGCTTTTTCATTTGATGACTTGCCTGAACAATTAAAGAAAGTGCAAGTATCTATTGAACAACAAGATCTTCATGAAAGAAAAGTTGTGGTTAAACTCTCAACCAATGTACCTGTTCCAGACAAATGGAATACGGCTACACTCAAGTATTTGAATAAAGACTTGATTGGAAATTGGGATGATCCTGAGTTTATAGAGATAGTTTTCCAGTTAAGCATGAAACACGTTGTCATTGCCGAAGGAGGAGTATCAATTAAGATAGATATTCCTTTATAAAAAATTAAAATCCTGCTTATTTAAGCAGGATTTTCTTGTATACAAAGTAGTTTATTTTTGGTAAATAGAAAAAATAGTGTGGCTAAAACAGCAAGAAATCGTTATGATTAAGCTG
>CAZZEA010000101.1:0-3865 GCA_964652925.1 uncultured Candidatus Peribacteria bacterium
AATGCATTTCCTGTAAACAACTCTGCTCCTGCAACCATAACCAAAATAAGTCATAATGAAAATGCCAATCCAGCAATAACTTTTATGATACCAAACGGTATATGCCCAGCCAATCCAGAAATACTAGTTATCGAAAAAACAGCACCAAAGGCAATATACATACCAGCCAGAATTCCAGAAACTAGGGTATGAGAAAATTTTCCCGTAGCTTTTTTATAACCAACTTCTTCAGCTTTTGCAGTAATTTCTGCAGGAGTTAACACATCCATTTCTTTAATAGTAAATAGTAAATATAAAGTCTTGAGTAATAAATCGAGTAATAAATCGAGCAATAAAAAGAACAAAAAAAAGAGAACATCACAATAATAAATAAATATATAACAAGTGAACGATTATATATTATTTATTATTAAAACTACATAGGATTAAGCTCTAATAACAACTTTTTTAAAGTATTTTTCTAATAAATTTTTAGCTATCTCAGCCTGCGGTATCTTAGCACTAGGCACACCTTCTAAACCATATTCCCAACCAAGTTCTTTCCACTTATGAACACCAAGTTGATGATAAGGTAAAATTTCTATTCTTTCAATTACGGAATAATGAGATAATTTTTTTCCCAATTCTTCTATATATTCCGGTTGATCAGTATATCCAGGCACCAAAACATATCTAATCCATATTGGTTTATTTTGAGTTTGCAAATAATCAATAAATTTTAGCGTATTCTCATTAGATTGACCAGTTACTTTCTTATGTCGATCATTATTTATATGTTTCACATCAATCAAGAAAAGATCTACCAAAGGGATCAAATCTTTAACATCATCATTCCATGGAAAACCGTTGGTATCAACAGCTATATTAATATGTTCATGATGAAGCATTTTAAACAAAGGCAACAATTGTTTCGCTTGTAACAAAGGTTCTCCTCCAGAAACAGTAAATCATCCTTTTCCACGAAAATATGGTTTCACCTGAATAACTTGTTTAACAATATCTTCAGGAGCTTTCATTTTTCCTCATTCCAAAGAAATAGTATCTGGATTATGACAATACAGACATTTAAACAAACATCCTTGCAAAAAAAGAACGAATCTAATTCCAGGTCCTTCATGGGTTCCAAAACTTTCTATCGAATGTACTCTTAACATTTTTATATCTGATAAATTTGAGCAATAAAAAGAGCACAACAATAAACAAATATATAACAAGTGAACGCTTACATTTTTAGGTAAAGAAAACACATGGAGTCGAATTCGTTTGTGTTTTCTACCGTTAAGAAAATGTAACAGTGAACGGTTATATATTGTTTATTGTTGAAACCAAATTACGAAAGTTGATATTTTATTTATCTTTTTATCAATAATCTTTACATACTTTGATGAAATGTTCTTGCAATAACTTCTTGTTGATGAGCTTTAGATAATCTCACAAAGTTAACCGCATATCCTGATACTCTAATAGTCAATTGAGGATAATTTTCTGGATGTTCGTAGGCATCCATTAATGTTTCTCTATTTAACACATTTACATTTAAATGATGAGCATCCTTACCAAAATATCCATCCATCAAATTTACTAGATTTTCTATTTGTTCTTCTTTATCTGCTCCAATAGCACTAGGAACAATTGAAAAGGTATTTGAAATTCCATCTTGAGAATATTCATAATCAAATTTTGCTACAGAATTTAGTGAAGCCAATGCTCCGTGAGAATCACGTCCATGCATTGGATTAGCTCCTGGTGCAAACGCCTCTCCTTCTTTTCTTCCGTCTGGAGTAGCTCCTGTTGCTTTTCCGTACATCACATTTGACGTAATAGTAAGCAATGACATTGTTGGATTAGCTCCTTTGTACGCTCTGTGTTTTGACAATTGTTCTGAGAAATATTGAGCAATTTCTTGAGCAATACTATCTACTCTATCATCATCATTTCCAAATTTTGGGAAATCTCATTCAATCTGGAAATCAACAGTGATTCATTTTTCATTTCTTATAGGAGTTACTTTCGCATATTTAATTGCTGACAACGAATCGGCAATAATAGAAATTCCTGCAATTCCATAAGCAATATCAATACCGTGATAGGTATCCACAAAAGCCATTTGTGCTTTTTCATAGTAATATTTATCGTGCATATAATGAATAATATACATTGCTTTTGCATATACTCTAGCAATATTATCCATAACTATTTTGAAATTTTTCATAACTTCATCATAATTCAATGAACCACCAGAAAGCGCTGGAAGTCCTGATAAGATTTCAGCTCATTCATGTTCTTCATGACCAGCATTGAGAGCCATCAAAAGCCCTTTTGGAAGATTGCATCTTGCTCCAAAATGTTGAATTCTTTTTCCAATTTCTTGATGAGATACACAACAAGCAATTCCATAATCATCTGTTCCACGAGCAGATCTCATAAGATCGTCATTTTCATATTGTACAGAAGAAGTATCTATAGACACTTTTGCACAGAATTTTTTAAATCCTTCTGGTAATTTTTCAGACCAAAGAACTGTTAGATTTGGTTCTGGAGATGGTCCAAGGTTATATAATGTTTGTAAAAATCTGAATGAAGTTTTTGTTACTTTTGTTCTTCCATCAACAAGTTGTCCTCCAATAGATTCTGTTACCCATGTAGGATCTCCTCCAAAAATATCGTCATAGGCACCTGCTCTCAAATGTCTTACTAATCTTAATTTCATCACAAAGTGATCAACAAGTTCTTGTGCTTGTTCTTCTGTTATTTTTCCTTCTTTCAAATCTTTTTCCATATAGATATCCAAAAATGAAGAAACATTTCCAAGAGACATTGCTGCTCCATCTTGTTCTTTAATAGCAGCAAGATACGCAAAATAAACAAATTGCACTGCTTCTTGTGCAGTAGTTGCTGGTTTAGAAACATCTATTCCATACATGTGAGCCATTACTTTAATATCTTCCAATGCTTGAATTTGCAGAGAAACTTCTTCTCTAAGTCTGATTTTTTCATCTGTCATATCTCCGCCTATAGTTTCTTTATCTTGTTTTTTTGCCGCAATAAGATAATCAGCTCCATACAATGCCAATCTTCTATAATCTCCAATAATTCTTCCTCTAGCATAGTTATCTGGCAATCCCGTAACAATATGATATGAACGATACTTTCTTACTTCAGCATCATAAGCAGAGAAAACTGCATCATTATGGTTTTTTGTATAATGGAAAATTTCAGTAACTTTTGGATCTACTTCCAATCCTTTTTCTTTCACTGCTCATTCAACAACTCTATATCAACCAAATGGTTTCATAGCTCTTTTGAGTGGTTCATCTGTTTGAAGCCCAACAACAGTTTCTAAATTTTTTTCAATATACCCTGCTTGATGACTAGTGATAGAAGAAATAGTATGAGTATCTACACTTCTACACCCTTTATTATCTCTTTCTTCTTTTAAAAGTTTTTTACAAACTTCCCAAAGATCCTTTGTTTTTTGAGTTGGTCATTGTAAAAATGATGCATCACCCTCATAAGGAGTAATATTATTTGCTACAAATTTCCTAACATCAATAACATAATTAATTTCTGTCATGAAAAAATATATTTAAAAAGTAAAAATCAAACGCACAGTCTGCGAATATAACAATCTGACATAAATTATCAAGAAAAAATGTACTTGATAAAAACAAAAAAATCACTACCTAAAGAAGTGAATTTATCAGATTCTAAAATACATGAAAAAAATAAATAGAGAAAAAATAGAAAAAGCAGAAAAAACACTCAACAATACTCTCCTCAAAATCATAATCTGATTTTCTTTTTTGGCAGATTCCAAAGACGATATCAATAATTTTATTAGAAAACATATTATTCAAATATATAA
>CAZZEA010000102.1:0-3841 GCA_964652925.1 uncultured Candidatus Peribacteria bacterium
AAGAGAAGTGTTTGAAGAAACCTGATTATCTGATGTAGATATCTTTCCAAATGTGTATTTCGATCACTATTATTCGTTTCCTGATAGACAAGGGGGATTGGTTAACAAAAGGGTTGGATTTTTTGTGGGAGAAGTATATAGTTCTGCTATTGTATTGCAAAAGGAAGAACTTAAAAATTATTGTTGGAAACCATTTGAAGACGCTATGAAATTGTTGACATTTGAATCGGATAAAAATATTTTAAGTAGAGCTCACGAAACTATAAATTCACTGTGTCATTAGTCTAAAATTATTTCCAAGTTGATTGTGATGGTTCCCTTATTTTATTTATCCGTTTTATTGCTCAATTAATCAAGTTTATAAATTCAAATTTTATATTAATTCCTTGTTTGAAATGTTGATAGATTTGGCACAACAATATGATCCTCAAAAAATAACCTATCTTCGTGGTTTATGGGAGAAAATAATTTTGCAATTAGCAGCATCTCATGATCCAAAAAAAATTTTTTCCTTTCTCAATAAAGTAGGAATTGTAGATATTGATGAAAAAGAGAAAATGGTATATATTGGAGTTTCCAATGAATTTGTACTTACTCAAGTTAAAAAATTTTTTCAAAAATCTCTCAAAGAAACAATAGAATCTGTTTATAATCCGCAATTTGGTATTAAAATTATTGTATATCCGCCATTTCTTAATGGTAGTGAACTTTTGTTGGATCTCAAAAAAATAATAAAAATTCCAAATGATAAAAATCAGAATATTATGATGTCCAAAAAACAAGTAAATCATGAACTTACTGAGCATTTTGGGATTTTATTTGATCCGGTTTTTAGATTTGATACTTTTGTGGTAGGCTCTGCAACAACGATCGCCTTTTCTGCTGCGAAAGCAGTAGCTGAGCAGCCGGGAACTGCTTACAATCCTTTGTTCCTTTATGGAAATGTAGGACTTGGAAAAACACATTTGATGCAGGCGATTGGAAATGAAATTATGGAAAAATATCCTGATAAGGTTGTTGTGTATTTTCCAGCAACAAAACTGATTGATGAAATAATTTCTGCCACGAGAACCAATAAACTTCCTAATTTGTACAAAAAATTTGAAGGAGTAGATGTTTTGATGATAGATGATATCCAATTTTTGGCTGAAAAAGAAAAAACTCAAGAAATTTTTCATACGATATTCAATGATTTTCAATCTCAAAAGAAGCAAGTAATTTTGTCCTCTGATCGTCCACCAAAAGAACTTTTGCATATAGAACCAAGACTCAAAAGTCGTTTTGCATTATGATTGGTTGCAGATATCAAATCTCCCGATACGGAAACAAGAATTGCTATTTTGCAAACAAAACTTGCAGCAAAAGGGGAGTCTATGGATTTTGAATTACTTAATATGATTGCAAAATATGTCAAAGACAATGTAAGAGAACTCGAATGAGCCTTGAATATTTTACTTACGAGAAAAAAAATTCTCCATGTGGAGCTTGGCGAACAAGATGTTGTAGAGTGTCTCAAGACACTGTGATATACCCCAGATTCCCCTCGCCAACAAGAACAAGTAGTAAATATTAGATGATCTCAAAATTTTGGACAACTAGTAGAAATGGTAGCTTCTTATTATTGAGTAGCGGTTACAGAACTTAAATCAGAAACAAGAACCAAAGAAGTAACGGTGCCAAGACAAATGCTTATGCACTTAGCAAAAAAACATTTTCATTGGACGTTTGAAAAGATAGGAGATTATTTTGGTGGTAAAAACCATGCCTCAGTAATTTACGCTGTAGATAATATCGAAAAAAAACTCAAACATGATGAAGATGTACAGCATGATTATAAAGTGTTTATGGAATGGTTGGGCGGGTAGAGTTGGATTTTTTATATTTAATACTGGATTACTTCACATTCGTTCGCAATGACTTAGATAATAACAGAAAAACGCCGAGGATATGCCTCGACGTTTTTTGATATTTTACAACAGTACTAGGATTTTTTTATTACAATGTGTTTGTAATAGTTAATGTAGCTGTATAGCTTCCAGGTGCTTGATATTGAGGCACGTCAACTTGTATTTTTACATTATTTGCAGCAACTTGACATGTTGCAACATCTGTACCAGCTCTTCTAAGTACAGTTTGTGCTGTGTTAATTGCAGTTCGTGTTGTAGCTGATCCAATTGAACAATCTGTAGATCCTACATGATTACCAGTGCTATATTGGATTGAAATGTTTTCTGCAGGAATTGAATATCCTCCAGTAGCTGTTAAATTAGTACTTACAACATCAACTGACCAACCAGCAGGATCTGCATCATAATCTGTACATTGCCATGTTGGCGTGTCAAAAGTTCATGTTGTTAGTACATTACTTGTTAATAGGTCTGTAACTTCTACAGCTGCCATAGTAACATTGCTTCAAAGGGTACAAGTAGATGTTCATGAGTTAATTGTTAGAGATACTGTTCCTTGTGCATTTGTGTAATACATAAGTCCAAATACGAACATTCCTAGAGTCAAAGCTCCGATTTTTAATAAATTTTTGTTCATTTTTGTAAGAATAAATAAATAAAATGTACTGTTGTATAAAGATTGATTTCTTTATTGTACATCTAATTGTATTCAGAAAAATGTTTTTTGTCAAATTTTTGCATACTTTTTTTTGTTGTTTTTTGTAGAGCAGAAATTTTGGCTTTTGTCAATTGTTTTTCTTGGTATTTTTCTGGTAAACCAGGAGAAAAATATGTCCTGAGATTGCATTTTCTTCTATGAACAGTACAAGTATTTGTTGTTTTTATATTTTCTAATATTTATTGTATGAAAAAGTATATTGTTTTGTTGTTTTTTGTTTCTTTTTTTACTTCTTTTTCTTTTGCTCAAAAGGGTATAGAGTCTGTTACGTTGAGGTTTTGTGATGATGGTACAGGGCAGCTTGTTAAAAACTATACAACTATGTTGGATATAGGAGAAAAAAAAGATGTTTGTATATATATTGAAAATAATTGAACCGAAACTGTCTCTGTTGAGTATGATTTTTCAAAATGAAGTTTAACTAATTGATGAAATCAAATCTGTGATACAACAAATGACTTTTCTAAATTTTTTGTTGACAATCCAAATAGAATTATAGAACTATCTAGTTGAGAAACTAAACTTTTAAAAGAAACAATAAATCCTCCGAGTGGTTCGGTTTGAATATATTATTGATGTTTGGCGTACAAAGTATTAAAGAAAACTTCAGAAAAATCTCAGTGAATGTTTGATGTCGTGGTTCGTAAAGCAAATTTTTTTAATTTGTTTGTGTGATCAGAAGACTCTATTTTTAGTGATCTTCAATTAATTCCTGTCCCTTGAACTATTTATGTGAACAATAAAAACATATGAGTTACTATAAATGAAGATTGAGATTTACTATTGAACTTTGCTATAAAAAATAATTGAAATCTTCCTCAAAATGTTTCTTTAGAAGGTGTTCTTTATAATTTTCTTGGTTTTGAAAAACCTTATAGTCTTGATCCTAAAAAAATATTACCATGAGATGTTTATAATGCTTCTGTTAATTTGGGTATAATTCCTGCTTATAAGTGAATATTCTCTGTAAGAGTCTCTCTTGTTGGAGAACCTTCACTTGAATTTGATGCAACAGGTATTGATGAAAAATTTAAACAACCGATTCTTATAAAAGAAACAGCGTCGTTGTTTATTTTTTCTTGGTTTTATGTAATTCTTGCTTTGGTTGTTCTTGGATTGATTGTAAAAATTATTGTGCCAAAAAAGAAAAAGATTGAGTAGATTATTGGTCTGGATTACTACGCTGTTGCTCGTAATTATTGATTTGTTTTAACTA
>CAZZEA010000103.1:0-3806 GCA_964652925.1 uncultured Candidatus Peribacteria bacterium
ATCATAGACATTGCAGCTTTTCCTACAGCTCTCATAGAAAGTGCTGAAAACAAAAAAGGAAGCATTGCTCAAATAAATAATCCTGCCATAATAGTTGGGTTGGTAATATCTATTCCAATAATATCAGGATGTTTGATTCTTACCACGGTAAGAAAAGCACTAAATAATGCCAAAGCGGTCAACGCTGCAGAACCTACAGCAAATCATTTTCCAATAGCAGCTGTTGTATTTCCAACTGCATCAAGTTTATCAGTTATTTCTCTTACATCTTTTGGAAGTTCTGCCATTTCAGCAATACCTCCTGCATTATCTGAAATAGGACCATAAGCATCAACTGCTAATTGTACTCCTGTATTTGCCAACATTCCAACTGCAGCAATAGCAATACCATAAAGTCCCGCAAAATGATATGCACCAACAATTGCCGCAGCAATAATTAAAATAGGAAATACCGTTGATAACATACCAATACTTAATCCAGAAATAATATTTGTTGCAGAACCCGTAACAGATTGTTTAACAATAGAAAGAACTGGTCTTTTATGTGTTCCTGTAAAATATTCCGTTACCAATCAAATAAGAATTCATGAAACAAGTCCAATGATTGTCGCAACAAAAACACCCGTCGATGTATAAGAAATTCCGTTTATTGTCCAAGATGAAGGAAGAACATAGGTAATAACAAAATACGATGCTCCAAGCATAATAATTCATGAACCAAATTCTCATATATTAAGAGCTTTTTGAGGTTTATTGGTTTTTATCCATTTTACCATAAATGTTCCCAAAATAGAAGTAATAATACCAACAGCAGCCAAAATAAGTGGCAAAAGTACTGCTGAAAGTCAATTGAAAGCATCTACGAAATCAGGCGACAACATAAACGTTGCTCAAAGTACCATAGTTCAGATAATAGCTCCAACATAACTTTCAAATAAGTCTGCTCCCATACCTGCTACATCTCCAACATTATCTCCTACATTATCAGCAATAGTTGCCGGATTAAGCGGATGATCTTCTGGGATTCATGCTTCAACTTTACCTACAAGATCTGCTCCAACATCTGCAGCTTTGGTATAAATACCTCCTCCAACTCTAGCAAATAAAGCAATAGAAGAAGCTCCAAAAGAAAATCACGTGATGATAGTTATCACTTTATTTACAGCAGTATATCCTTCCATACCAAACATATCAGAATACAAGATCAACAGTCCTGTTAGTCCCAAAACTCCTAGTCAAACTACAGCAAGTCCCATAACAGAACCACCATCAAAAGCTATTCTAAGTGCAGGAACAATTCCTATTCTCGCAGCTTGTGCTGTTCTTACATTTGCTTTTGTTGCTATTTTCATACCAATAAATCCAGCCAAAGCAGAAGTAACCGCTCATACAACAAAAGAAAGCGCTATAAATCATGATGATATTTCTGCATTTGCTGTAAATTCCAAAATCAAAGCCACACAAACAACAAAAATAGCTAATATTTTATATTCAGATTTCAAAAAAGCCATAGCTCACGTTGAAATACTCTTCGCAATTTTTTGCATTTCATTGGTTCCTGGATCCTTTTTTGAAATTGATCTTCATAAAAACCAGACATAAACTAGTGCAACAATACTAATAAGTACAATACCATACAACAACATGTGTATAAAATAGACATATAAAAAAAGGCGGCGAAAATGAAGATAAAAAAAAGCACGATAATTGCAAGAGAAAATAGTTATAAACCAGACTTACAACAAAAAAAATACTAAATTTGATTTTTATCAACGTTTTGTTAGTATAACACAGATAATCATTTCAAGAACAGCCACCCAACAATTTTATAATTTACAATTACTATGAATTTCAATTTTTCATCGATTAATCTCTGATGCACAAAAAATCTAGTAGATACGCAACATTTATTAGGAAAAATTTTTATGCTAACAGAAAAAGAACCAAACATTCATCCAAGATATTTCAGCGACCCTTATAATAAAGAAGTTGATGTTGTTTTTCTCAACACCTGCTGATTTATTTCTTCAGCAAGAGGTGAAGCTGCTCATACCTTAGAAAAACTTCTTCAAAAAGGGAAAAAAGTATATCTTCTTGGTTGCGCTGTCCAATATTACAAAAATCTCAACACCAAGGAGAATTCAATACTTAATACAGAAAACACGACACAAAATATCCTTTATCTTTCTCGAAATGATTTCAAGACTCTAACACTTAAAGAACTTATCAATGGATACAACAGCAAAGAATTCAATGATTTTGAATATACAGAGAGTCCTAGAGTTTATACAAATATCGATCACAAATTTGAATACCTCAAAATAGCAGAATGATGTGACAACAACTGTAGTTTCTGTATCATTCCCAAAATTAGAGGAAAACAGAAATCGCTTTCAATTGAAAGTATACTCCAAGAAACAAAAAACATGATAAACAACGGTATTGAAGAAATTATTCTCATTGCTCAAGACACAACAAGATATGGAACTGATCTCTACGGAAAACCAATGTTATTTGAACTTCTCCAAGAAATAGACAAAATTAAATGAAATTTCACCTTCAGACTATTATATTTATATCCCGATATTTTAACGCTAGATCATCTCAAAAAATTAACAAAGCTCAAGAAATTTATTCCGTATTTCGACATTCCTCTTCAACATATCAGTGCCCCTCTTCTCAAAAAAATGGGAAGATTTTACAACGAAGAAGCAGTATATCAATTTCTTGATTTTATCAAAAATAATTTTCCAACAAGATTTGTGAGAACAAATATTATTATAGGATTTCCTGGAGAAACCGACAAAGATCAACAAAAATTAATCTGATTTCTCAAGAACGATTATTTTGACAACATCGCACTATTTGAATATCACAACGAACCGCTCGCTGCATCAAGTAAACTACCTGACAAAGTCGACGATAAGACACTTAAAATAAGGTTTATAGAAGCTGATAATATAATAGACAAACTTCTTACCAAAAAAGAAAAACAAAGAAAATGAACCGAAGACATTGGATATATCATGAATATCAAAGAGAAAAAATGAACAACAATATTAGAAGTTCGCCCACTCCTCCATTGCCCAGAAATTGATTCTTACGACAATATTTCACTCGGTCAAATAACCTGAGTAGAAAACGATAAAACTGAACTGGAAATTGGAGATAAGATTCAGTATATTGTATAAAAGATCCAAAGGTATATAGTAAAATAGATCCAAAGTCTATTTCTCTATTCCACTATTTAACTTTTCTCTATATCAAATGAAACACATTCTCTTTATCATCGCCAACAAAAAATTTCAAGACTTTGAATATCGTATTCCTAGAGAAATTTTAGAAAATGAAGGACATCAAATTACTGTCTGCGCAGAACATACAGGACTATGTGTTGGTGTTTTTGATCACGAAACATCTGCTACTGTTGCTCTCAAAGACGCAAAGGGAGAAGATTATGATGCTATAGTATTTATCGGAGGCGGAGGGGCACTTAAGCAATACCAAAATCATCCAGAATATCTCCGCCTCGCCAAAGAAGCGAGGCTCCTAGGAGCAGTCTGCATTGCTCCATCACTCGTCTCAGACAGCGGATTGTTCCAGTGAAAACAAGTTACTGGACGAGATGATGAAGAATGAACTTGGCAGAAATATATAGAAAATAACGGATGAATCTTTATTAAGAAAAATGTAGTTGTCGATGGAAACATCATCACCGCCAATGGTCCCCAATCCGCTACAGCATTTGGAAACGAATTAGCTAGTGCTTTGAAAAAATAATCTAATCAGTCATTGCGAGTGACAAC
>CAZZEA010000104.1:0-2986 GCA_964652925.1 uncultured Candidatus Peribacteria bacterium
TATGTTGAACAATAAAGGAACTGCAGAACAATGAATTACTATCAAATGAGAAATCAGAAATCGATTTGGATACAAAAGAGTGTTTTTTGAAGAAAAAAGAACATTATTTGCAAAACAAACATCAAACATCAACAATGTAATAGAGAATCTTCCTTTCTACAAATGACCATTTACTATCACGTATACAGTAGAACATAATGCAAATATAGTAGAAGGACTAGAAACAGATATAGAAGAAAGAAGCTGAACAATATCCGAAACCACAAACATTTTTGTAATAACTTTATGAACATATATTAGTATATTTGCCTTATTAATAATTGTTGCAGGAATAACAATTTTTATTATCAAAAGAAAACACAAAAAAACAAAAAAAGTAACTCATACAAAAAAGAAACACCACAAATAATTTACTTTTTTTGAAATCATGCAAAAAAAAGTAATTCTGTGAATAATAAGCATAATATGTTTATGGAGTAGCAATATAACAAAAGCTGTTGACGTAGATATTTATCTCAACATCGTCAACTCTTTTTCCTGAACAATAACAATAACTTGAGCAAATATTTTTACAAAAGAGAATATAATTTACTCACCTACAACAACACCTAGTACGAAAATATCATCAGATGTTGCTTCGACATATATTATCACAGGAGATCTTAATTCTATAGTAAGCTGATCTCAATCAAATTCTTACACCTTACAAACAAATATACCATTAAGCAAAATCAACGCTATAAATACAATTTTCCCAGTATTTTGGAGAGAATTAGAATTATTAACACATACACCCTTACGTATTTTTGTTGATACCTTAGCTCCAACTATTCCAACTATTACCTCGCCTACAAATAATGTGAATCGAAATTGACCAGCGGTAATTTCTCGAACACCATCAACAGATATATGAGCTGGAATAAAAGAATATGTAATTTTGATTTCCACAGATCAATCGTTTTCTACAACAGTATATTACCAGACAACAACAAACAACGAACAATACATCAATACATCAACATTTCCATCAGGAAATTTATACATCAAAGTTTTAGCAAAAGATGAAGTAGCTAATATTAGTGAATCTCAAATGATTACCATTTGTAATAAATGCACCACACCACCTCCACCAAGTGGTGGTTGATGAGGCTGATGATGAAGTTTTTACAATCCTCCAAATGAACCAGACGATATTCAATGGATAACCATTATCGAGAATATTGAAGAACAACAAAAACTAACACCAAAAGAAGAACCAAAAATCTGATTTATAAGCAATATTTTATATGACGAAGAATTATTGAACGCTTATAAATATGCATATAGTATAGGAATTACAACAATGCCAACAGCATATCAAGCAAACCTAAAATGAAAACTTGTTAGAAGGGATCTGGCAAAAATGATTTCAGAATACGCGCTCAAAGTTTTGAAACTCAAACCAGACAACAGATTATCCTGTCTTTTTGATGATTTAGAAGATGAAACTCTGGAAACCAAATATTATACAAAATTGGCATGTAAATTATGACTAATGTGACGACACGCAGATGGAAAATCAAAATTAGATAATTTTATGCCAGATGAGGCTGTAAATAGAGCTCAATTTGGAACAGTTCTTTCTAGAACACTTTTTGGCGAATCACACAATGTCAATCAATGAGAAAACTACGAACGATACCAAAAACACCTCCTCGCACTCAACCAAAACAATATTATGAAGGTCGTAGATACGCCTTGGATGGTAGAACTCAGATGACGAGTTATGTTGATGATGATGAGAGCAGATCCAAACACAAAGCAACACGCATCTCCTAAGTAATACTAAAATCATTGCGAGCATAAGCGTGGCAATCCAATTTTATTATATAAATTCCCCTATGCAACTTTTTCACGAAGAACACACTACACAAAATAACATTCTGACTATTTCCAATCCCGATACAATTGCTCAATGCAGAAAAGTTCTTAGACTCAAATCTGAAGATCTCATTCACGTCCAATCTACCAAAGCAAACACAACAACAAGACATCTTGTAAAAATTTCTGATTTATGAGAAAAACTCATAGGAGAAATAATAGAGACAAACTCACAAACAAAACCAAATCAATATACACAAATTATGGTTGCTATGCCAAACAAACAAGATAAACTCGAACTCATAGCCCAAAAACTAACAGAAATCTGAGTCGATGAAATCATTTTTCGACCAGCAGAAAGATCTATTGCCAAAGAACGAAATAAAAATAAAGAACAAAGATTAGTTTCTATTATCAAAGAAGCATTAGAACAATCTCGAGGTCGATTTATGCCACAAATTTCATTTAGAGAACATCCTGAAGACACTATCCAACAAGATACTCTTGTGTATTTTTTTGATAAAAAAGAACAATCCACTACTACCCTAGAATCCACTAAAAAGAAAGCAGGAATTATCTGACCCGAAGGATGATTGACCCAAAAAGACTACGACCGCTTCGCAAAACATACTCCCAAAATCTACGACCTTGGCTCAACCATCCTCAGAATGGAAACCGCCGCTATTGTATGATGATGGTTATTAAAGAATAAATAAGGTTGAAAGATAACAAACAAAATTTATAACAAATGAAATGTGAGCGTTTACATTTTTAGGTAAAGAAAACACAGAGCTGTCGATTTGTTTGTGTTTTCTACCGTTAAGAAAATGTAACAGCTCACGAGGGGTTTTTGGTTACTTTTTGACCTGGGAGCAAAAAGTAACATTAAAAAAAGTAATCCCAGCGGAGCGACAAAAAAAGCATTTTATATAAAATAAATAATATGAAATCTCTCATCAAAAAACTCATCGCATACGATAAAATATATCACTTTATCAAAACGAGTATTTTTTACCAACTCCGAAAACAACTCAACGGCCAACTCGCAAACCTTACCTACGGACATCCATCAAAAGATTTTTTCATTATAGGAGTTACTTGAACAAATGGAAAAACTACAACCGTC
>CAZZEA010000104.1:3012-3781 GCA_964652925.1 uncultured Candidatus Peribacteria bacterium
CTGCGTAAGCAAAACAATGATGGTAAGTACTGCAAATATCAAAATCGGAAACAAAGAAATAAAAAACACCAAAAAAATGACCTCTCTCGATATCTACGATCTTCAATCAAACCTCGCTATTGCCAAAGATGCAGGCTGTAAAATTGCAGTTCTCGAAGTATCTTCTCATGGATTAGAACAATATAGATTTGAAGGAGTAAAATTTGATTGTGGGGTTTTGACAAACATTACTCACGACCACCTCGATTATCATAAAACTATGGACAACTATGCAAAAGCAAAAAAACAACTTTTCAAATACATTCTCCACAACGGAAAAAATCACAAATATGCAGTTTTACCAACCGATGATTCTTACGGAAGAAAACGATTTGATGAATTTGCTTTTGACAAAAAAATGAGCTATAGCATACATTCTTCATCATTTCTCAAAGCTGAAAATATTCATGAATACAAAGACAAAACTACATTTGACATCAATTATCTAGGCAAGATTTACCATATCACGACTAATATGGTAGGATTATTTAATGTTTACAACATCCTCGCGGCTCTTGGTGTTGCTCTGGAAATCGGAGTAAACATAGAAAAAGCCATCGCCGCAATCCAAGAATTCACCGGTGTCGAAGGAAGAATGCAAAGAATTGATCACAAAGGAGTTACAGCATATATAGATTTTGCCCACACTCCAGATGGATTAGAAAAAGCATTATCTTACCTCAAAACGATAAAAGGAGAAGGAAAATTAATCACCACCTTCGGTGCCCCT
>CAZZEA010000105.1:0-3755 GCA_964652925.1 uncultured Candidatus Peribacteria bacterium
AAATTTTTGATCTAATGAACAACAAAAATTTTCCAAAAAATGAATTGAAAAATATATTCCAAAACAAGACCAGAATTTTTTTAATTGGGCATTATGAGAACTACAAGAAGAAGAATATATTCGACAAAATGTAAATGCGTTTATGGATGCTACAATATGAAAATTACCAAAAAAAGAAGATCAAATTCTTGGAAAACTAATAGCAATAAATATGATGTTTCCCGATTCTCTAAAAAGCACAGATCATATAGAAAGAGATGTAAGTTTGGAAGTAGAAATTGAGAATTTTTATAAAATTTATCGTAATTGGCGAACTGAATATAGAAAATATTTACTACATAAAGAAAAAGTAGAAAATGAAAGATCAAACAAACGAAAACCAAAATTTCTCAAAAAAGACTCATCAAAAGTACAAAAACCAAAATACGAAGACTTAGATAATCCAAATACAAATTATCTAAATTTTGCCAGAGAAACAGTGGAAAAAGATTTTCCGTTAGATCAACCAATTATGGAAATTTGCATAGATTACATAGAAGAAGATGAATATATAAAAACAAATATAGAAATGTTTCTTTCAAAAACAGTTGGAACCTTACCAGAAAAAGAAAGATGAATAGCTACGTTACAAGCAATAAGCCTAATAACAAGATGATTAACCAAAGAAAACCTAACAATTAATACAACATTTGTCGAAAGAAATCATGTAAAATTAAGCGAAAAATCTCAAGATAAAATAAGTGAATTTTTAGGTAAATTTACTGATTGGTGAATAAAATATGTAAAATACGCAAAAAAAACACGAAGATTTTAAACAAAATTTCTATTTTCAAAAGACGCACATGCGTCTTTTTTTTATATTGTCAATTAATTATCAACAATTAAAGAAACAGGCAAGTCTTTTTTATTTATCTATATATCCAAAATTGCTCTCAAAAAAAAGTTAATTATACTTGTATTGTGAGCAAATTACGTATTTTATTTAAGCAAAAGATGAAAAAAACAAAAGAACACATCATTCATCACACAAAAAGGCTTGCTGCTCATGGTCAAAAAGTGGTTCATCACTCAGCAAAAATAGCCCACAAACACAGGCATATTCTTCTTGGATATATGCATGTTTGTCTTGTTATTATCGGAATATATGTGTTTCATATGGCTACTTCTATGTTTGCTCAAGAAAATGGAGAAACAATTATCAGTCAAGAAACTATGACTATAGAGAACATATTGACACAAGAAACAGATATCGAAAATATTGAAGAAGAAAAAACACAAAAAGAAGCAATAGAAGATCTACATATTGAAGAAACAGTAGAGAATAATGAACTAACTTGAGCTATTGAGCTAGAATTAACTTGAATTATTAAATCTGAATTAACCTGAACTATCGAAGCTGAATTAACTTGAACTATCGAAACTGAACTAACTTGAATCATTGAACCAGAAACACTTAATCATTGCGAGGAGGAATGAAATGACGACGTGGCGATCCAATGCCAATCAGATTTAACTTGATCAATCATTGCGAGTGGCAATGAAACAATCCAGTCTGAAATAATATTAACCTGAGAACTAATTTTACCAGAAATCAACAATCCTTCCGACATCGAAGGATTACAAACCTGGTTAGACGCAAACAAAAACGAAAGTATCGAATTATCCGGAAATTTTGTTACACTACGAAAAGATAGACGTTGATTTTTCTCCAAAGCATTTTCTCCAGAAGAAAACAAAAATCCTTTATTAGTTTCTTGAGTAGTAAACAATCGCTCTGCAATCTATTTTGACAACATCGATGGTGGAATGCAAACAAATATAAAATTACATTCTGACTATACTCTTTTTATCATTTACAACAAAGAACACACTCCTATCACATTTGCTTCTGCTCTTGGTAGTAATTCAAATTGGTTTTTGGGATTTGAACAAAACAATTTCTGATTTTTTGCAACAGGACTCATAAATATACCAACACCTCGAGTTGGAAATAATTTCAAAGTAATAGCATTACAAGCAAACAACTCCGGCACGCAAGTTTTCATAAACAACCAAAATATCACCTTGGAAAATCCAACAGTTTTCCCAACACAAGAATTAACACTTGGAAATATAGGCGAACAAAAAGCACTATGAGGATATATTGCAGAAATTCTCGTCTACGACAACGCACTTTGAGAATACCAGATGACCAAAATCCAAGAATATTTTCAAAGAAAATATAGTCCATTCACTTCAAAAGGACTTCCTGTAGAAGAAATTCAGTCAACAGAAGAAACTATCACAACAGAAAATGAAAATAATATTGAAAAAGAAAGAACATCTGAATCAAATATAGACCAATCAGAAGAAATTATTTCAACATGAGATAACAATGAGCCAATTGAAATTCAAAAAGAAAATATCGAAGAACAAATAGACGAATGGACAACTAATACAGAATCTTTAGAAAATTTCTCAGATCTCTCTTTCTCCAGAGCTTTTGAAAAAGGAGAAAAAAACGAAGAAATAGGATATTTACAAAAATTTCTAACACGATATTGAGTTTTCAATAATAAAATCAACAATACATATGATGATACAACAATAACTGCAGTATTTGATTTTCAACTTAAAGAAGGTCTTTTGAAATGACAAATAAACAACAAAAAATTGCATTGATATTTTGGTCCTTCAACAAGAAAAAGAATTAATAAACTACGACCAAATTTTATTGAAAATTATACTAATGATGTTGCAGAAGATACTATCGATAAAAACGAAACAACTGAAGAAACACTTACATGAAATATTGAAGAAGAAATTGTAGATCCAAAAGAACGTTTCAAAAGAATGCTATTATGACTTGGATATAAAGAAGAAATAAGAAAGTGAAAAGAGGTAATGATTGGAAACAAATGATTTCAATTAGATGAAAGCGAATGAAGTATTTTAATTTCAACAATTATCAACAAAAACAGTTGAAGTATGATAGGAGAAATATCATTTCCAGAAAATGTTATTATTAAAACAACAGATGGTAACAAATTTACATGAGATTTATTATTTTTTAATAAAGAAGCAGAAAAAGAAATAAACGGTATAAAAATTATCGAAACATTTAAAGCTGGAGCTGATGAACCAATTTTTCTGAAAGATAAGCAAGGAAATAATATCAATGCAACAATCAAAATAGCGGTTCCTGCTACAGTATCAGGAGAAAATCTTATTGTCCAATATTCTCACGATGGAAATGAATGGAAATATTTGGACACAATTCAACCACAAGCTGAAGAAAATTGACTTTATGCTGAATTTCAGACAAATCACTTTACCATTTTCTCACTTTGAATTTGGACAGGAACCTTTGTTATCAATAATGATGCTACAATAGCGACAGGATTTAATGTAACACTAAATACCAACATCATATGAGCTACACATATGAAATTTGGAAATACTCCGGCAGCGAGAGACAGCGCCAGCCGAGTAACTTACAATACCACATATCCACGAACCCTCACTGGCGCTGATGGAGAAAAAACCGTCTACGCTATGTTTAGTGGAAACGGATCTCTTGCTTATATTCAAGATACTATTTATCTAGATACTACGGTTACCCAAGAAACAACAGGACTCCAACTTCATCTTGATGGATCATACAACGGAACTACATTTTATGATCTTTCACCAAATAATTATACAGCAAATAGCATAAATAATGTTCAGACAACAACTCGATGAGGGCTTCCAATCATGAGTTTCAATGGAACCAA
>CAZZEA010000106.1:0-3755 GCA_964652925.1 uncultured Candidatus Peribacteria bacterium
TATTTAATAACATAAATTTATGAAACAATAGCAGTTATGGTATTTTATCTTATGATAACGATACTATAAACGGTTTTGATATATTATCAAATACATATTTTTATAATAATTTAAACTGAGATTTACTTTGACAAATAACAGACATATATAAATATTACAACAATATTATATGAAAAACCATTTCTCAAAATTTAACACAATGAACTTGAGAAATGAATAACATATGATGGAATACATGAACAATAACAATAAGTGATAATACAAAATTATATGAAAATTCTATAAATGCTTTTAGTACAAGATATTTACGAATATGGTCATCAATAACTCGTTGATTTATATCAACACGACCTTATATAACAGACGGTAATGAATTAAAATTTTCTTTTTGATCTTCTATATCAAAACAAACTAAACCATTAAGACGAACTTCATCAACAAATATCGAATATTATTGAGAAGAATGAAGAGATCGAAATCCAGATTATTTTATTTGAGTTGATTTTTGAAAAACAGAAGTAGAAGTAAATATAGATAAATCAATTTCTGATAATACAGATAATTCAAGGACAATACTTCTCTCTTGAGATGGTACATTTAATTATAATATAAGCTGAAATATTACTACAAATATATCAGGAACATTTACAAACAACAGCACAATACCGGTTACTTTATCTTCAATTAGTGACTGACAAAAGAACATTATAGTTCAAATACGAAGTTGAGAATGAACAGCGAGTAAAAACAATACAACGCATTATCAACCAACAACTTTTGTAGATTCAGCCCCACCTACAACCCCACTACCAATACAACCTCTTCAAAATCAAACCATTTCAGCAAATTTTGTAACAGCAAACGTAAATTTTGAGTGGTCAGAAAGTACAGATGAAAGTATAGGTATGAGTGGATATGTATTAGAAATTAGTACAGGAAGTAATTTTTCTACAATACTTCATCGCAGCACAGGTTATACAACAACAAAAACAGTCGCTCTCAAAGAAAACACGTATTATTGGAGAGTTAGAGCTTTTGATAAAGCATTAAAATATTCTCTTTACAGCGCTATTTGGCCATTTAATGTTGACACAACATTTACACAAGAATATGAACCACCTAGTATTCCAACTATAACATCTCCAAACAACAAAACGGTTTTCAATACTACAAATTTAAACGTAGTATGGACAACAAGTACAGATACAGGAATCTGATTGAGTTGATATATATATCAAGTTAGTACAAACATCTGATTTACAAACATTATCTTATCTTGATCCACAACAGAAACAGGACAAATCATAGAAAACATAAATGATTGAATATATTTTATAAGAATTGCCGCTATTGATTATCTAGACAATAGTAGTAATTTCTCTGAAATTATAGAATTTAGAATTGATACAACAAGCCCTATCATTATATTCACAGGTCATACTCCAGCAGACAACACAACAATCACAGGTAATACTTTCTCTGGTTTAGTAGAAATCACAGAACCAAATCTTTCATCACTTATTCGAAATCAAAATAGTCAACAAACATCACTCTACGATAGCTGACTAGTTCTGATGATGAATTTTGATAATAGATTAAGTTTATGAGAAACAACGTGATGAATTATTAAAGATTTCTCTATATATTGAAACCATTGAATAGAATATGGAAATACAGAATGGACAACCAATGGTAAACGATGATGATCATATCAAATGTTTTGAAATAACAATTCATGATGAATAAACTGAACATGATTATCCCTAAATAATAGTAATTTCACAATATCAATTTGGATATATGATTATTGAAAATGAGTTTCATTTTCAGATCCACGATGTGGATTTAGAATATGACCAAATTATAGTAATGGTTTAATTGTAACACCGAATAGGTTTTTAACAACAGTTTCTTGAAGTACATTTGAAGTAAATATTAAAGCCTCTACATGAAGACGAGAACATATAACAATAACACATAATTTGGAAACAAAAACAGTAAAAACATATGTAAATGGTAATTTTCAATATACAAAAAATTATTCATGAACAATTGTCTCACTACCATGAGATTTTTATATAGGATCTTATTGAATAAATAGTCTTTCATGACAAATAGATGAGCTTCGCATCTACAACCGCACATTATCATCATGAGAAATCAAAGCTCTCTATGAAACAAATCTATCCAAAATAGAAGAAAATAAACGACAATTCACAACAGAGCAACAATGTCTACCAGATTGAGAATATAATTATAATATAACAACAACTGACACAGTAAACAATACTACAACAACTGGTAGAAGTTTAACTATACAACTTCCAAATCCAACAATAGGAACCCCTCTTTATGGACTTAATTTACCTTCTATAGCTACTGCACCAGAAACAAAAGAAATAATTCAAGAATTCTCATGATCAGACAACACCTTCCGAGTATATGATACCAAAGGATATACAGGTCGGTACAGTACAATCCAATTATCAGGAACGTTAAGTAATCAAGCATGAACATTATCTATACCACAAGAAAATATTGAATTTAAAGCAAACCAAAACATTACAACATTAGAATGAATTCCATCATCTTGAGTGGTATTAGCTACAGGAATAAATCAATACAAAGCAATGACAGGAATTTATAATTATCTCATCAAAAATATCACTCCAGAATGTTCTTCATGTATTGTAGGAAAATATGGAAACAATCCATCTCTAAAAGTCACTATTCCTGCTTATCAAAAGGCAGATATTTACGAATGAACACTGATATTTACTCTCTACAATTAATAAACAAAAAAAATATATCAAAATTTGCTTTTAAAAAAAAAAGAATTATAATTTAAATAATTCAAAACCAAACATTTAACATTTAAAATTCTAAAAATGGCTGATATCTTCTTCGATATGGAAGAAACCACAAATGAAAAGGGAAATAAGAGCCCAGAGAAAAACAAAAACGAAGGAAAACCAAGTTTTCTAATGAGTAGTGATTCTTTTTCTAACTGTGGTCTTGATCTAATTTTCGAATTAACCAAAGAAGCTGGCTTCGATGGAATAGATTTGGCTATATGGAAAAATTTTGATGCACGAAATGTAAGTTATGTAAAAAAATTATCAAAAAAACATGATTTACCAGTAAAAGTAATCCAAGTATCAGAAAACGTAAACCAAAAAGAATTAAACAAAGCTTTGGATCTTTGCGAAGCAACAGGTGCTGATACAATTACAATAAATGCGCCCAAATTTTTCAATATGAAATCATTTAATTTTTTGGCAGATAATTTAGAAGCTTATAAAAAAGATAATAAACATATTCATTTTAGTATAATTAATCCTGAAGATTCTAGTGTATTCGCACTTCCTATTCCAAAATATCGTTTTACGAATATAGTAGAAGTAATTAAAAAATATGGTTGTTATTTAGGATTAGATATAGCAAATTTTGATCCTGATGTTTTAGAAAATGATTTTACTAGAAAATTATCATCATTTCTTCCTTATGTTGCTGTTTTTTACTTCTCAGATAAAAACAGAGTCTGAGACGGACATTTGTTACCTTGAGAATGAACACTAAAACTAGAAAGCTTTCTCAAGAAGATCAAAAAGGCATGATTCAATCGTTATTTTAGCAGTAAAGTAACAATAAGTAAGTGAGATCTTGCTGATTCAGAAAAATTAGAAACAATTCTCAAAAAGATAAAAAATTATTACAAAGAAAATTATGAAGACATAAACATAGATGAAGATTAA
>CAZZEA010000107.1:0-3750 GCA_964652925.1 uncultured Candidatus Peribacteria bacterium
GGTAAGAGATCTTACCTATAATTATCTGGTGGTGCTTTTGGAGTTATAATTAAGTTAATTTAGACAGGGTTAAATTTTTAGATAGAATAGACAATATTAGGTTTCTAAATTATCTAACTAACCTGCTCAAGTTTAATTTTTCAAACATCAGCTAAATAAGAAAGTACTTCTGGGGTTTTGTAACGAGGATCCTGTTGATTCGCATAATATCGTTTATACGGATGTACCAAAACAATAGTTTGAAGGTCATAAAAGTCTTGAAACAACTCGGCATAAGTTACCAAAATATATTTTACGAGTCCTTGTTTCACCTGCCAAAAGGCTTTATCCTTTTTCGCTTGAGTATCTGATGAACTTAACAACAAAACCCCAGGCAAATTTCTTACAGAGGCATCAACCATCATGTGCGTCGTCCACAAATCTGGATACACAATCAACGTCTGGCCTTTTTCTGCAATCGATTCAACGCCAAATAACTTAGCATCCAATTGATATTTTTTTAGTCAATTTGCTTTTTTAGTAATTTCTTTCTTTAATAAAGATTCGATATTCTGACTTAAAAAATATTTCATTACATTCTTATAGGTACTATAATATTGAGCAACCATCCAATGAATTCGATCAATATAATTTTTGGAAACAAATCATTGATACACCAAAATAAGTTCACGTCCTTCAGGAAAACGAGCTGTATACTGTTCAGTAAACGAAACCCCATTTCACAAAACCAAAAAATATTCATCATCAGATTGTAAAAGATCTCCAACAGAAAATCACAAATCATCACGATCCAATTTCATTACTTTATCTATCCCTGCAAAAGTCGTAAAACCGTAAAGATACATACACAATACCTAAGAGCTAAAAACTAAGAGCTAAACCCTAAATTGCCCTTTTTCATAAATTACTGCCTCACTTCAATCTTCCAAATACGCTGTAACTGTCCTATCTGTCGTAGAAATAATATCAATATGCTCTGCACTTTGATTAAATCACAAGTCTTTTCTTTGCGATTCAGATAATGTACTCACCTCTCAAACATACGTGTCTTCATAAGATCTTCCAATCGCTACATGAGTATTTCCAAACGGGCCTCCCATATTTTCATCATACAATGTTTCTGCCATACATTTTGTAATACGAGAATGTCTACCATCAGTCAAACTAAATTCGCCAAGTGCTCTCGTACCAGGAATTTCAAATATTTCTGTGAGAAGTTCTTTTCCTTCTAGAGCATCAAATTCAACCACTTCTCCGTTTTCAAATTTCAAAGAAATTCCCGTAATTTTTTGTCCATATCTATATAAAGGTTGATTAAATTTCATCCAACCCGATGTTTTTCTATAATCAGGAGAAGTGAAAATTTCAAACGAAGGAATATTTCTTCCCGATCAACCAAGCCATTTTCTATCAGATCAAATACCAACCCAAAGATCAACATCATCACCAACCATATGCACTTTTTGAATTTTCATTGCATTAAGTTTTGTAATAATTAATTCTATTTCCGTATTAGTCTTTTTCCAGTGTTCAATCGGATTTTCTTCATCAAGGTAACATGCATTTATAATTTGTCCTCGATATTCTTCAAGCGTCATACCAACTTCTTCTGCCATTGCCGGCGTTCCATATAATCCCAACGTCCACGTCATTTTGCCTTCTAATTCTTTTTGGGTACGTTTTTCAATATAAGGCTTACGCGAAGATACTCTTGCAGCCATTTTTTGTAGATCAACTCATTTAAGTTCATATTTATCAGCTTCTGCAATAATAGAAATTACATGAGTCATCTGTTGAACTTTTCCGTGCAAAAAATGTTCTGGATAAAAAGTTATCTGCTCGTCAGCAGCATGTTCATAAAAATGTCTACTTACTCCATCAGGATAATATTCAAAAATAGGATGTGCTCACGTTTCTAAAATAGATTTTTGAAGGGGTAAATAAAAAGGTTTTGCACATTCTGGAATTTGAATAAAAACCACATCTCATTTTTTTATTCACTCACCTCCTCGCAAAGCGAATTTCACCAACACATCTGCATATTTTTTTAATAATTCTGGACTTGGTTGATACATATCAAACAATTTACAATCTAAAAATTATAATTAATTTAAATTCTGATTATTTTTTGTTGTAGCATTTTGCTTTCAAGTTACAATTGAAATTTCAAAAAAAGCTCGATAAACAAATTATCAAGCCTCATTTTTTATAGGAATATTTTCTATTACCAGACCTAGAAGATTTTTTTGCAGCTTGTTTTTTTAATTTCTGCTGAACTTCGTAAATTTCTGGGTTCTTATATTTACCAAGTATAGACTTCATATTTGAAGGTACTTGGTAATTTGCTGGACAAGTGTACATAGGTACACAAGAAGAAATTCCTATAATGACAAAACATAAGAGTAATATTTTCTTTTTCATTGATATTTATTTTTATTTTGGACACAAAACATAAAAATTTAAACTTAAAAATCAATTTAAAAACAAAAGCTCGGAGTACCGAGCTTAAAAAGGCTAATAACGAAAGGTACCATCCCCTGTGGAAAGGGCCCTATTGTAAGTTTTTCTCTGCCGTTCCTGAGAACGTTCGTGCATTTTTTGCACACCGTTCTTATAGAAACTTTTTTGTTTCTTAACCTTCTTTGTAGAAACGCCCTTGTAGCCAATAGTGCAAACATTTCTATCAGGAGGATTAGCTTCCACAAAAGAAACAAAAAACAACAACAAACCTACAATCAAAACGACTTTTTTCATAACAATATTTTTTGGTTATTTTCCAAGAAAGAGTATATAAAATTTCAACCAAAAATCAAGAACATTTAAACAAAATGTCAATACAATTATAATAAACAAAAAGTCAGACTTTTACCTCTGACCTTTTATATATAATAAGCTAAGAACTAAATACTAAGTGTTAATTCGACTCTCTTCTTTCAGCATGTCTCAATTCTTTATTCTCTTTTTTTTTAAAGAATTCAATAGCTTCAGCCAATTCTGTATGATCTTTTGCATATTCATGGATATCGATTCCTTTTTGATAAACTTAACATGCTTGTACAAGCGCCGTCGCTCCAACTTTTGTTCCTCTTGGATGAGCATGACAGCCAGCTCCCATAGTCGTGATAAAATCTACATTTTGCATCACATCAATAAATAGCTTCAAAAGTGTTGGATTAAGTCCTCCCGAAATAATTGGGCAACATTTTTTGAGATTTCTCCAACTATCATCTTCTTTTGTCAAATGCTGATGATGATCTTCTTGAACCTTATGTAATCGATCTTCATCATTTGTAGGAATAGTTCCCCACGATTGTTGGAAGATATGCCCTGGGGCATCAAGTCCAAAAATATTATGTGCGGCGGTAACATCTTCTTCAGGTGTCCCAGCCATTTTACCTACTCCAGCAGTACCAGTATGAATACCAGATGTTCCCGCCAATCTAGCAAATTTAGACAATACTAATACACTATATCCAACTGGATTTTCTGGTCTTGTAAATGCTCCATGCCCTGCTCTATAGAAATAAATAAACACATCAGGATATTTTCTTCTCAGTGTTTGTACTGCCATCCATCCAGCTGTTGTTCCATCAATCAAAAACGCATAGGATCACTTTTCCATCCATGAATTTACTATCATTGCACATCTTCTGATCATCGTATCATAATCAGATGCTGATATGTAGGAAAACTTGGCGTTGTTTACACTTAGGAGATAAATATCTCTTTAGTTGTTTTATAATGCTATAA
>CAZZEA010000108.1:0-3749 GCA_964652925.1 uncultured Candidatus Peribacteria bacterium
CCGCATTACAAGCAATAAGTTTTGCATTAACTAAAATATATCAGTTTTGTCCAGCAGCAAGATTAAATCCAGTATAAGCTATTGTCAAAATTCACCCTTCATTTCCTGTGCTAAATAGAGCATTTGTTACTCCATTGATTTCACTAGAAATATATTCTAATCCGCTTGGTAAAAAGTCTTCGATGGACACATTTTGCAATCACTGTGAACCAGGATTAGAAAAACTTATTCTAAATTGAAGAGTATCTTGTGGCGTATAATTTTGTTCTACAGTTAATGTTTTTGTGACAATCATACCTCCTGTTTCTGTACCATTTCAAATTCCAGTACAATCTATCTTACATTTTCCAGGTTGTCAGTTGAGTACTCCATCGTCACAGGCTTCGTTTGGTCTATTATTCTGTGTTACAAAAGCATGCCAAGCCAAAGTAGATCAATCTGCTTTTTGAATTCAAGCACTTGTAGATCAGTCAACAATTCCATCTCCACAATATGCATAGTAATAGTTGAAACAAGTGGATGTTTGTTGAATATTTTGTATTAATCTATTGCTGTTTATAGAAATTGTAGAAGGATTTGTTGCGTTAAGAATCCAATATGTATAATTAACAGCTCATCATGTAGATGCTGTACTTATTGATTGATAGTGCATATTTGAAACTAATTGAGCAGCTGGTTTTCCTCTTTCTGATTGAGGAATAGGAGTACTTGGTCTTTTAAATTTACTTTGTGAAGAAACTTCAACTACAACTATTTTACTATTCGTTGTATTAAAAGTAGGAACTAGATTTGAAATACTAGGAAATGTTAAGGATGTTGTTTCAGTTCCTGTACTAAAAATTCAATAACTATCATGTTTTAGAATTCTTGATGAAGCAACAATACGCTTATTGTCTGATTGTGGCGTGCTTTGAACCTTCATAGAAATAGGATTGTTTTCATAGAAAGCATATTCTGTTATTGCAGAATCACAATTCGTTTGTTGACTCATTTGACTAGCATTGACTATTTGTATTGTTCCCGGTATTTGTAAAAGAACTGCTTGAGCAGGATCTGGTGTAACTGGATCAATATAGTCAGCTAATGCAAAATGATTAGTTACGAATAGTGCTATTGCGATTAGAACAATTGGAATTAAATTTTTAATTTTTCTCATCTTATAATGTAATTTTTTAAAAGATTATTCAATAACAGCTTCATCCACAGGAGCATCTAAAGGAGGAATTAAACAGTCAATAGAACATTCATTACTTCCGTTTAAATCTACTCACAAGTCACAAGTTTCATCCAATTCTTCTTGTACAATTCCATCTCCACAAAACCCTCAACCAAATTCACTACACGTAATATTACAACATCAAAGAGTTCCATTTACACAAGCAGCTCAGGTTTCTGTATTGGAATCACAAACTTCTGGAGTAAATCATGTACTTACCCATGAATTTACAGGGTAAAAAGTGTTGTTTATTTTAAATCATGTATGGGTACTAATTTTTTTATCACCACATCGTTGAATATTATAATTTGTACAAGTGTCATAGTGAAATGTCTGAGTAGACCAACTTCTTTTCCTATTATCTTGTAATCGAACAAAATCTGTTTCTCCAAAAAAACTTAAAGAAGGAATTGGTGTATATCGGTAATTGGATGTTGATGTTCATTCGTATCAAGTAGCTTTTTTGAAGTTGTGAAAGAATTTAAATCAGGCGTTTTGATTGTTTGCTCAAGTCGTAGATCAGAGTTCTAAAATAATATATCTCAGAGAACTTATAGTTCTAACTGCTTGATTATATGGAAATACCCAAGATTGACGTCCAAATAATGTGTTATCTACTCACATTATAGTTCCCGAAGCATCTTTTGTATACATAGTAACTCAAGATGATAGATAGTATTGTACATTACTAGATTGTAGCATCTGTATTGCATTATATCATTGTGTTGGTGCTATGTCTTCTATATAATTTGTTTTTGGAACATTAGAATAATCGGGCAATCAATTACTGTTGTTATCCTGATGTAAATACATATAGAAATTATCGCAATTTGTAAATGATGTTGTTGATTGTGTTATCTCTAAATTGTTTCAAAAAATATAATTATTTATAGAAATAATCAATATGGCTACAATCATTATTTTGGCTTTTAGGTTCATGGTTTTATTTATTAATTAAATAGGCTTTTTTATTCATCCCCACTTTCTGGTTTGCCATCAGGAAGTTCATCACTATTCCCGTTTTGTCCTCTTCAATTATTTCCTTTTCAAAGGTTGTTTATATTATCTATCTTTTTATGTCATGTAATAGAAAGATCATCTCTTTCTGATTGGATTTCTCCGCTGATTGAATTACTTCTACCGAAAAGATTAGAGGTGTATTTTTTGTCTGGCTCAGCTTCTGCTTCATAAGTATCCAATTCTTCTACAACTTCAACACCTTTGATTCTCAATCATACAGATTCGTTTAAACATTCTCCAAGAAGGTAGAATATTGCCTCTGAATTTAATTTAATTATTTTATTAGAAATGTCAAGAGGATTGTTGATTTCTGTGCTTGGTATTTTTAATATTCATTCTTTAATTAATTCTGTTATATTTTCTTCGTTAATATGTTTTGAAATATTAGTATTGTTTATAGCTTTTTGAATTTGTTTTACGAGGAGTTTTTTATGTCTAGGGTCTTTGCTTAAATTATCAGCTATCCATTTTTTTGCATTTTTTTCTTGATTTTGAGATATTTTTTTGATTGATGATGTCACAATATTTGTTTCTCAGAGTCTTGTTGCTGCATATCCTTTTTGTTTTGATACTAGTCAACTTCTATAAAAAGCGGTATATCAAAATACGTTTGGCTCTTCTTTTCTTGAAAGATCTTTATAGAGCGTATCTTTATTGTTTTTAAAGAAATCATTTCTTTCTCTTATAAGTTCTTTTGATAAGTTATTATCAAATCCTACAGATGCTGGTCAATATATTTCCGTAAAAAGATTTCATCTTTTAAATTTGTTGTCACTTAATTTAAGATTTGCATATATATTCTCATAAGCAAAAAGACTAATATAGGCATCTACTATATATTGTTTTTGATCTTCTGTTCAATTTGTTAATATATACAGATTTTCCTCTTTTATAGGTAGATCACCAAGTTGTTTTATTGCCTCATCAAAATTTCCATTAATAATAGCTTTTTGAAAATTTCCAAAAGCCGGAAGTAATTTTCCTGTGTTGTCATGTTCCATTTGTGCGACTTCTTGTAGAGTAGGAAAGTTAATATTAAGTTTATCTGACAAATCAGGATTTTTAATATTTAGAATTGTGTTTTGATTAGTTCCAATTGTTTTGTATTCCATACTAAGTTTGTTATCTGGAGAAGATTGGTAGTCCAAAATATATGTTCCATTAGATTTTTTGTATAATGTGAGTGTCCCCGTAGAGAATTGTTGTCCTACAGTTAATCAACCGTTTAACGTTACATTTGAGTGAGATAAAAGTTTTCAATCGGTATCAAAAAGAGATTTATAAATTGTTTTTTCTGAACTTGCTAGAGGTGTTGTTCCCATAGCAATAGCATCAATTGTTTGATCAAGTTTATCTTTACCCAAATATTCAAATCCATTTTCTTTGTTTTTAATATTTTCTAAAATTGAATTTTTTTATTTTTTTTATTTAACTTTTTTAAAATTGAAAATTTATTTCCTTTTGAAACTTCAATTGTATTTCCAGTTTTTTCACAATAAATACAACTAATATA